>CAYPYX010000108.1:0-5859 GCA_964415065.1 uncultured Rhizobium sp. | reverse complement strand
AGCACGCCGATTGCTCTTTTGGTGTTTTTTAGTTTTGAGATAAAACCCATCACTTGGCTTTTCATTTTTAGTTCTTTTATTTTCAAGTTTAGTTCTTGTGAAGTTGCAAAAATATAGAATTCATTCAATATTCCAACATTTTTACGTTTTCAGTTTAATTTTAACGAATCTTTTAATTGTTTATTGTGTGTGGATAAAAATTAATCCATGTTCGGATTACGCATCATCCAACGTGGGTGACGATATATTTTGGGAGGACGAGATGGTAATTCAAAATTGAAACAATAGTTCACTTGTAGCTCATGAGTACCCCAACTCGCTCTTCTTACATTGGATAATGTAATATCGTAAGAGTATCCCACACGTAATGATTGGCGAGAACCTGGAGTATTTGCTCCGGGAATGGGAGGATAATATCCCAACATAATGCTTGCCGCATCCATTCCAAAACCGTAAGAACGTAAATTCAAACCAGCTGCATACAGATTACTGAATGTCATCATACCTTGTAAATCCAACTCAGGTTTTACAAAGCCACCATTTTCACCCATAGCAGATTTTAACATAAATGCAGGTTCAAATGTCCATGATGGATTGGACAGGAATTGTTCCATTTTTGCACCCCCTACCATATATAGGTGTCGAGCTGTAGTAATTTTAATGGTTCCACTTGCACCGTAGGTAAACGTTTTTGGAGCCATATGAGTCATACTAACTCCTCCCCATACACCATCCAAAATATTCGGATTGGAATAATAAAGTCCAGAACCGAAAGTCAATTTAGTTTCACCTGTTTCGGTGGTGGGTATGTTCGGATCTGAAGGATCGTGTGCACGAAGACCCTTACCGTCTAACATTTTGGTTAATGAAGTAAATTCTAAACCCAAACGGATATTGGATCCATCAGCTAAGGTGTAGGCACCTGCAAGACCACCGCGAAGAAAGGTATTATCTTCATAGGCAATTCGATCTTTCATAAAATTCACGAAAACACCACCGATGTTCAGTTTGTTGTCGCCAATTTTAATGGAAATTGGAGCACTAAACGCAGCACCATTGGTTTTAGCCCCAATGTTCTGAGCAAGATTATCAGAAACAGGTAAACCACCTTGTGTTTTTAACAACGATGTCTGATCTTCATAACCTAACCACTGTTGATGCGAGATGGCATTCAAACAAAAATTGCCCGATGCACCTGCATACGCTGGGTTATACATAAGTTTATTGTAGGTGAAATGCGTAAATGATGGATCCTGTTGGGCCTTCGAAGTTCCCACAGTAATCATCCCTAACGCTACTAACCAAAGGTATTTATTTGCCATCTATTCGTTGTATTTTTTTGTGCAACTAAAAACAAATATCTCTTATATATGTAAGAAACGCAAATTATTTTGAAAGAAACTATGTATTTCGGCGGTGGAAAACGTTCGTTTATCGGTCGATTTTTTAATAAACTAGACATCTTTTCATCTTTTTTATCTCAGAATTGAATCCTTACATTTTGTGAATTTCGAAAACACATCGTCTGGTTTATACCGAATTCTCATCCCCCGAAAACTGAAATTCAATTTTAATATACAAGAAAATAAGACTAAAAATATTGTTCTATATCATTGAATATTAAATCTATATGGTAAAATACTAAGAGTAATTTATTTAGGAGAGGACGTTGAAACAAATCGTGGGGAACTCGTGGAAAACATCCTAAGTCTCACACAACTGTCTAAAAAATAAATCACCATATTTGTGGACAGCTAAAAAGTTTACTTCATTTTAAATTCAGTGTGAATATAAATATTGTAAGAAACAATAAATCAATCCCACAAATACGAAAAAACAACCAATATGCCGAATATATTAGTAATAGACGACGAGGCTCCAATCCGAGAAACGCTGAAGGAAATTCTGGAATACGAAAATTTCGAAGTTACCACAGCCGAAAATGGCGAAAAAGGCTGGCAGCTAATACAGAAAAATAATTACGACGTTATTCTCTGCGATGTAAAAATGCCTGGAATAGATGGTGTTGAGCTTTTAGAACGTGTTCAAGCCTTTAAACCAGAAATTCCGATGGTTATGATTTCGGGTCATGGTAATGTAGATATGGCTATTGATTCTACCAAGAAAGGAGCCTATGATTTTATTACCAAGCCACCCGATTTAAATCGCTTACTGATTACCCTCAGAAATGCTGTCGACAAAAATAACCTAGTTGCTGAAACTGCTGTATTAAAGCGAAAAGTAGCTAAAACATTCGACATTATAGGGGAAACACCTGCTATCGGTAAAATTAAAGAAACCATTGAAAAAGTGGCTCCAACTGAAGCCCGAGTACTGGTGACCGGTGAGAATGGAACTGGGAAAGAATTGGTGGCACGTTGGATTCATGAGAAAAGTACCCGTGCAAACATGCCTTTAGTAGAAGTTAACTGCGCATCCATTCCAACTGAATTGATTGAAAGTGAGTTATTTGGACATGAAAAAGGCAGTTTCACATCGGCCATTAAACAGCGAATTGGGAAATTTGAACAAGCCAACGGAGGAACTTTGTTTCTGGACGAAATTGGTGATATGAGTATGGCTGCTCAAGCTAAAGTTTTGAGAGCGATTCAGGAAGGGAAAATCACAAGAGTTGGTGGCGATAAAGAAATTAAAGTAGATGTCCGAATTGTTGCTGCTACCAATAAAGATTTATTGGATGAGATTGACAAAGGGAATTTCAGAATGGATTTATACCATCGTTTATCGGTAATCCTGATTCATGTTCCTACCCTAAATGAACGCGCGGATGATATTCCCATGATTGCCGATAAATTTTTGGATGAAATTTGTAAAGAAAATTCCATGCCCTTAAAGCAATTTACAGAAGATGGTTATAAGGCACTTAAAGAAGTAAATTGGACAGGAAATATCCGTGAATTGCGTAACGTAGTTGAACGTTTGGTGATTTTATGCGGTCAGAAGATTTCTGGGGATGACGTTTACATGTTCTCCAACCCTGCTCAACGTGGTTCTGATCCTTTTGGAGTGGTAGATGATTATCAAACATTACAAGATTTCAGAGATTGGGCAGAAAAAGTATTTATTGAAAGAAAACTCATTCAAAATAACTGGAATGTTGCGAAAACTGCTACTGAAATCGACATTCAACGAAGTCACTTGTACAACAAAATTGATAAGTACAATCTTAAAAGACGTTAAATTGAAGTTGACCATAAATGATCCATGAACGATGCGCATTTTAATACGGAAATTGGAAGCGATTTGTCGCGAGCAATAGAAATTCTAAATGAAGGAAATTTAGTTGCTATTCCTACAGAAACCGTTTATGGATTAGCCGGTAATGGTTTAAACGAATCATCGATTCTCAAGATTTTTGAAGCTAAAAATCGACCTTTTTTTGATCCGCTCATTTTACATATTGGAAACTTAGAAATGTTGAATCAATTGGTTTCAAACATTCCTGAATCCTGCAGTCGGTTGATTCAAAAGTATTGGCCTGGGCCATTAACCGTTATTCTTCCCAAGAAAGATATCGTTCCTGATTTAATAACATCGGGTAGTGATTATGTGGCTATTAGAATGCCGAACCATGAATTGACCTTACAATTATTAAACTCGATTTCTTTTCCTTTGGCAGCACCGAGTGCCAATCCGTTTAAATATGTGAGTCCTACAATGGCCATGCACGTTTACCAGCAATTGCAGGGTAAAATTCCCTATATTTTGGATGGAGGTAACTGTAAAATTGGTATTGAATCAACCATTGTTTCTTTTATGGGGGATGATATTAAAGTTCAACGATTGGGAGGAATCGCATTGGAAGAGATCCTACAAGAAATTCCTGATGCCATTCTCGCAAATCAACCGGAAGATCATCCCGTTGCACCAGGGCAATTAAAACATCATTATGCTCCTGGATGTAAATTAATTCCTCTTGAAAATTCGAGTTTATGGAATTTAAGTTCAACTATTGGTTCAAATAACGGGGATGAATCTAGTGCATTGAACATTTCTGACAATTGGCCCGATTCTAATTCATTAAAATACCCGAAACATCTGTATGATATTAAAGCGTTGAACGAAAATGAAAAAATCGGTGCTATTTTATTTGAATCCGCTCAAAAATCAGAAACAGAAACCATGTTAAAAAACTTGGGATTTTCTATGGATCGAATTCAATGGTTTGTGTTGAGTGAATCTGGAAATACCGCAGAAGCCGCACAAAATCTATTTTCAACTCTCCGTAAATTAGATAACGAACAGTTACAATGGGCAATTTTTCGTTGGGCTCCAGAAAAAGAGTTGGGCTTGGCTATAAACGATCGTCTTAAAAAAGCTCAATATCTTCCGAAATAAACTCCAACGTATTGTCTAATACCGTCCAGAAATAAGCAGGTGCTTCCGAAAGATCTTTCATTGGGTGCGCACATCCAAAAGTATGTCCTGCTTCATTCACGGGGATTAGTACACTGTGTGAACAAGCGTCAAACAAATCTTCAGCGTGCTTGTAAGGTACTACTTCATCTTTTTTACCGTGTATAAGAAGTACTGGTTTATTCACTTTTTGTATAGCTGTTAATACATCGTAATCCTGTTTATGATCGATTAAATCTTGGTAAACAGAGAAGTCCAAAGGCATTTTTTGTTGAGTACGAACATTATCAATATGGATCGTTTTATCTGTTCGCCATTTTTCAATATCCAGCGATCTAAATAGGTGTTGGTAATTGGAAACAGCTGCCCAAGTGACAACTTTATCAACATATTCCGGGAATTTAGATGCAAACAGCAACACATTTGCTCCTCCTCTGCTGTGACCCAACCACGAGATTTTTTCAGGGTGGATGGAATACAATTCGCAACCCTCATTCACCAACCAAAATGCGATAGATTCTAAGTCGCGCAATTCTTGGGTAACGGTATTTATTGCAAACGAATCCAGATCATCAAAATCACGTGATTTTACTCCGTTATGTGAATGATTGAATGTTAAAAACGCATGATCTTCGGTAACGAAAAAATCGTGTAAATGAGGCACAAAGCCCCAATCTTTAAAACCCTTAAATCCGTGGCAATACACGGTAAGTTTGAGTTTTTCTGAGGACGGGATTTCAGGTAAAAACAAATCGACGGCCAAGTTATGACCGTCGATTGAGTTGATACCAAATGTTATTTTTCGGTTCAAGTGGTGCCCAGGACCGGAGTCGAACCGGTACGAGGGTTAGCTCACTGGTGTTTGAGACCAGCGCGTCTACCAATTCCGCCACCTGGGCTTCCTTTTTTGAAGGGACTGCAAAGATACAATTATAATTTTATTCTGCAATATCTTTTTCAAAAAAATCCAAAGATTTTGGACGTTCCCATTCTACTACTTCAAGGGAGTGAATCTTACCTTCATCGATTTGAAATCGCAAGGCAGTTCTAACTTTATGAAAACCATGCAATCCACAAGCACCCGGATTCATAAATAAAAAATTGTGTATCGGATCTTTTTTGACTAATAAAATATGAGAATGTCCACAAATGAATAGATCAGGAGGGTGATTTTTGAGTACAGGTAGGATTTTAGGATTGTATTTGCCGGGTCTGCCACCAATGTGGGTGATTAAAACCTTCAATCCCTGAATACGAAATGCTTGTTCGATAGGATAATAATTCTTTACATCCGTTCCATCTATATTTCCATGTACTCCACGAATTCGTTTATTCAGGCTTGATATTTTATGATGCATTTCCAAATTCAACCAATCTCCTGCATGCCATACTTCATCAGCCCATTCTACATGGGTCAAAATTTTTTGATCTACAAAACCGTGGTTATCGCTTAACAGTAATATCTTCATGGAAAATTAACTT
>CAYPYX010000107.1:0-6319 GCA_964415065.1 uncultured Rhizobium sp. | reverse complement strand
AATAGCATGTTAGCCAATTGAACAACTAAGAAAAGTTCGTTACAACGGAATTGCCACAATAGCCAATGGATAATCGAAAAGGAAAAAACGGATTACAAAAAACAGACAAAATTTAATTGAACTTATAAAACTCAACTTTGTTAGATACTTGAATGATTATGGACTTCCAATCGCGTTTTGAAAAAATCAACACTGCCTTAGCGCCCTACAGAGAGCAAATTGTAAACCATCCAGTTTATAAAAAAATCCAAACTGCCGAAGATGTTCGGGTTTTCATGAAATACCATGTATACGCAGTTTGGGATTTTATGTCGTTGTTGAAAGCACTTCAACGTAGCTTAACCCGGGTTGAATTGCCTTGGTATCCTGTTGGAGATGCTCAAACTCGTTTTTTGATTAACGAAATTGTGGTCGGTGAAGAATCCGATGTGGATCAATTTGGCGTTCGTATGTCGCATTTTGAATTGTACCTTAAAGCCATGAAAGAAATGGGTGCAGATACCGAACCCATCGAACGATTTGTTCAGCAGCTAATTTCCCAAGAAATAGGATCCGACTTGAACGAAGATGTGTTGAATTCATGTTTTGAGGCCGCAAATACTCCTGCAGAAGCCCGTCAATTTGTATCATTTACATTTGAAACCATTCGCACCAATCAACCGTTTTTATACGCATCGACTTTTACTTTCGGACGCGAGGATTTGATTCCCAATATGTTCATGTCGATCATTAACGATTTGAGTGCAGAGCTGCCTCAGCAAGTACAAACGTTTAAATATTATTTAGATCGACATATTGAAGTTGATGGAGATCATCATTCTCATTTGGCACTAGAAATGACGGCTCAATTATGTGGAAATGATGATGATAGTTGGAGCAAAGCAGAGCAGTGGGCCGTTGAAAGTCTAAAACGCAGAATTGAGCTTTGGAACGGAGTTTTGAGGGAATTGACTGTGTCTTAGAAATAGAGTTTTGAGGGAATTGAGTTAATTCGACTAGAACAAACTCAAAATCAATAGCATTCCAAACTGCAGTCCAAAAATGATCAAGCCAAATCCGATACCTCGTTTTCCAGCTTTAATTAGTTTTTGAAAACTTACTTTTAAACCAATAGCGGCCATGGCAATGGTAAGAATTATTTTACCTATAAATTCTATGTCTTTTAAATTGGATTTGGGGATTTCTATTAAGGATACTAGAATCGTTACCAGTATAAAACCAATCAAATACCAGGGCAATTTAAAATATTCCCTCCAGTTTCCAACTGTATTGCGATTGATTAAGTAATTGATAAAAATTAGTCCAGGTGTTAGAAGTGCTACTCGCGCAAGTTTGATAGTAATTGCAGCATCTCCGGCTTCTTTTCCAATGGTAAAACCTGCACCCGCAACATTGCCAACAGAATGCAAACTTCCCCCGATCAACAAGCCTATCTTGGTAGCGCTAAAATCCGATTTTAGAAGTATTATCGGTAAAAGCAGCATTCCCAATGTACCTAATAAATTCACCACCGCCATTGCGATAGCCACATCTTCTTTTTCTTTGTTTTTGAGGGATGGGGATAACGCCGCAATTGCACTCGATCCACAAATTGCTGTTCCAAATCCTACAAGAATTCCGGTGTTAGCTGGGCAGTTAAATCGTCGAGATAAATAGTACGTAGCAGTTAATACAGTCAATACGATTACTGCCAAACCTATAAAACTACTTGCACCGATATGGGCAATTTCGGAGTAGTTAATCCCCACCGCAAGAAAAAGAATTGAAAACTCTAACATTTTGGCTGAAGTATATCCGATTCCTGAATCCAACGTTTGTGAGAGTTTAAACGTATTGCTTACCATCATGCCAATAATGAGTGCAAGGATGATACTGTTTAAATAACTCGGTGTGTAAGACTCCAAGAACATGGCAATAATCCCCAATAAAGCAGAGAACAAAATGCCTTTCCAATTCGACTTCAAATCCATAATGCAAATATGAGGAAAATATACGGGCGATTCAGTGATTCTAGTTACACAATAAAACATTGGTGATGTACGAGTATTTATGTGTTTTAGGAGATAAATTTAGACCATTTGTCTAACTTAATGATGTATTTAAGTTGTTTAAGTTCAACAGAATATGATTCTGTCGAATTTATGACAATGTATTATTAACAAAATATTCGAGTTGCTGTTACTTTGTTCAGATAACGATAAACCGTATGCGATTAAAAACTCTAACAACCTTATTCTGCTTGTCAATGACCTCAACCATATTTGGTCAATTTGACAGTTCTTGGGCTACTTGTTTTACTAATGCCTTCAAGCCTAAGTTTAACATCTCAGGTAACAAAATCGACACCTGTGCAAAGAGTGTTGATGTTAAAGTTACCTATTCTGGCAAACCCTATTACATTTATTGGTCTGACGGATATTCTGCTGCTGACCGTACGATTTACTACAGCGGTCAGTACCAACTTTACATGTTGGACTCTGCAGGCTGTATTGATACCAGTGCCACATTAAGCGTTCAGTTGGGCGACCAATATATTTCAGCGTACACACAAAATGGCATGACATCTATTGATATTTGTCAAGGTAACACTGTAGCGTTATATGCCTATTCAAACAGTGAGGTAATTTGGAATACCGGTGAAAAACAAAATACAATCTATGTAACTAAAGCGGGTAAGTACTGGGCAAAATCGTCGACATCCTCTAAATGTCAAACCGTTTCAGATACACTTTATGTAAATGTGGTGAATACCAATCCCGTAACTATAAAATACACGGGCGATACCATTATTTGTTATGGAGATTCGGTATTACTTGAATCGAACCATACCGATTCAAATGCATATTGGTATCCGTTTTACAAGACAGGCAATAAATTTTATGCAAAACAATCTGCAGTATATAGTGTGTATTATAAAGACGAAAAAGTAGGCTGTCAGACGATGTCAAATACGATTACCATTAGAGTAAAAATGCCTAAACAAATTAATTTGTGCATGGTAACAGTTGATAGTGCATCGGGTAAGAATAAATTGGTTTGGCAATCTGTTAATTGGGCTACGAGATACAAGATTTACAGAGAATCAAGTATAGCTGGTGAGTTTGATTTAATCGGTGATTTGAAAGGTGCTGGTAATGATTTCTTTTTAGATACTACATCCAAGCCGAGAACCCGTCCATATTCTTACTATATTGATGCCATTGATTCATGTGGAAATGCAGCAGAAGAAAATCGCTGGTACATGCACACAACGCTTCATTTAACGGCTAATTTAGGTGTAAGTGGTGAGAATAACTTGAATTGGAGCGATTATTACGGTATTTATCCGATAAACACGTACAATATTTACAGAAGTAACAACAATAGTTCATTTACAAAAATTGCATCGGTTTCTGCTACCGTGAAATCCTATTCCGATTTTGAACCACCCAAAGGTTCTAACCGTTATTATATTGGTATTGATGGATTTAATGCGTGTAACTCAAGTAGCAACAATATCATTAATTCCAACATGGTGGCATTTGGCATACTTTCTAACCAAGATGTTAAAATTCAGAATTTAGGTTTGCAACCCAATCCAACAAATGGCGTATTTACATTGTCTGGAGAATTTGGATTAGGAGCTAAATTCCAAGTGTTAGATATACAAGGCCGCATGGTTGCTGAATACACTTGCAATGAAAGTAATTCCTACGACGTATCTTCATTACCTGCTGGTTTGTATTACGTGCAGTTCGAAAACGGACAGTCGTTGAAGTTGATGAAAAACTAAATTACAGAACATTGCGGTTTTCCCGCTGTGCTGCCAACAACTGTTTTAGAGTTTCATGGTGATGGGGATTGATTTTTTTAATTTTCAGAATGGTATTGCAAATTTCTAACTACCCAAAAGAATTGAATTTGTAAAAAATCGTAATTCTGAAAATAAGATTATTGTTTTTTGCAATAATGTGAAACGGTGAATTTTGAGTAACGTGGAAATCCTTAAAGGTTTAAGTGGGGTAATTGGTTTTCGCCAAGGTTAATGAAAGGTATTTGGGGACTTTTGTTTCTATGAAAATCAAATTATTTTTAATCGGCTTATTTACTTTGGTACAAAGTTCAAGCAAAGCACAAATCAGTTTAAGGCCTTATTTAGGGTTGAATTATTCTGGGTATTATTTCCCGAAGCCAAGTGATTACAAAGATTACACCACGGAAATGAAAAATGAATGGGAAGCGTATATTGACAACTTTCATTACCGCCCTTTATTGAATGCAGGATTCCATGCGGATATTCCATTAAGTGATTACTTTTCCTTGGAATCGGGTCTGCGATTTATTCAAAAAGGGGGGACATATAAAGAAATAACCGAGATTAATGATTTGGGTTTTGTGTACAAATGGGAATATTTAAATAAAACGCGATTTGATGTAATTGAAATACCGATTTTGTTAAACTATAACATGGAAATAGGTGATGCATATTTAACCATTTCGGGTGGTCCTACAGTGGGTGGAATTGTTAATCTTCGTCAGAAAGTGAGTATAACAGAATCTCTGGATGGAGAATCAGAAACTACAACATACGATACAAAAGATGATCCCGATTTCAGAAGAGAATTATTATCTGAAATTAATCGATTTGATTTAGGGGCAAATTTGGGTGTGCGTTTAGACTATTACAATTTTAGTTTTGGTCTGAATTATGGCGGTAGTTTTACAACTTTGGCTCAAGATCCAGCCGACAATGAAGCATTTGTGCCGTATTTTCAAAATTTTCAATTTAACATAGGATACAAAATCGAATTGGATTAATATTTACAAATAGGTATAGGTATTACCTCAAACTTTTTCCACTTTTTTCTGTTTCTGAGGTATGGGAAATCGCGATTTTTCGAACGAACCACTTTCAGATCAGGAAATAGATAGAATTATTGAAATGGCCTGGGAGGATCGTACACCCTTCGAGGCCATTTTTGTTCAATTTGGATTGCGAGAAACCCAAGTGATATCTCTGATGCGTAAATCTTTAAAACGTTCTAGTTTTATACTTTGGAGAGATCGTGTTACCTCGGGCGTTAGCCAAAAATACCTAAAATTGCGAAATCCGGAAATCAACCGATTCAAATGCAATCGTCAGAGGGCTATCAGTAACAATAAAATTTCAAAACGCTAATTATACGCACTCGTTTATTGGGATTCCAAGAATTCCATCCCATTCGTGAATAAAAGTAGATAAAAAGGAAGTTACTCGTTTAGGAATTCAGTGATTTGATCAATAACCGACTGCGATTCTGGTAGTTTTGTAAATAACATCCATACATGAAACATTTGAGGATATTCGTATAGTTGAAATCCTGAAAATGTGGAACTTTCGGTCCGGGCAAATTCCGAATATTGATGTTTTAGTTTTTTGGAATCTGCAAAAAATAAATCATGAGTACCAACGAATACGGCAATCTCGGTATTGTTTAAAAAGGGACCATAAATGGGACTAACTTGATGTAACTTCAATAATTCATCTGAGGGTTTTTTATTCCCTAAATACGCTAGTGCACAAAGGTTTAATACTTCAAATGAAAGTATTTTATCCAATTCGGCAATGGGTTTGGCCTCGGGATTTTTCATGCCCAAATCTAACCAAGGAGAAAGTAAAATAATTTTATGGGGAGCTTTCCAAATTGCATTAATAGTCACTGTTTTGTTCGTGTTCTGGGAATCTCTGTTTTTTTTCTCCAAGTCCAGATTCCGAACTTGTAAGAATTGGGCATAGGCCAATGATAGACCGCCACCTGCTGAATCCCCCATAAATACGATTTCACAATCGGGATATGCCTGAGAAATCCAAGTGTACAATTCATCCATAAAGCTAAATAACTCTTTGTAAGTAAAATCTGGACTCAATGGATAGTCCGGAACAATCACAATACTGTTTGTTTTCTGTACAATTTCCTGAATAAAATCCCAGTGTACCAAGCTCAAATTAGCTACATATCCACCTCCGTGCAAATACAGAATGACTTGTTTTTTTGCGGATTTTGGTTTGATGGTCCAAACTTTACGCTTCTGAAAAATCAGCGTATTAACCTCTTTTTTGGCAACAATAAACGGGGGAGGGAGGTATGCAATTTTGGGGTATGCGCCGGTTTCCACTAACTTTTCAATCCCAAAACGAAGCCCAACAAATTCAGATGAACCTTTCATGATTTTAGCAGCTGTGCTAATTGCCGTGTCATGAATGTAATGGAATACTTCTTTTTTATTGGAATCGATATTCATAATAGTAGCAGTATTTGTTTGGTTTATGTGAATTTGCTTAGTGTTGGATTGGATCAAA
>CAYPYX010000106.1:0-6367 GCA_964415065.1 uncultured Rhizobium sp. | reverse complement strand
CCGAAACAGAAAAGTATCCGCATGTTACATTTTTCTTTTCTGGGGGAAGGGAGGAGCCATTTGAAGGAGAACAACGATTAATGGCGGCATCTCCCAAAGTAGCAACCTACGATTTGCAACCTCAAATGAGTGCTGTAGAATTAACGGATCGTGCCATAGCAGCAGTTCAAGATCAAAAACCCGATTTTATTTGTCTGAATTATGCTAATGCAGATATGGTTGGACACACTGGAGTGTATTCTGCAATAGTTTCTGCTGTTGAAACGGTTGATTCATGTCTGGGAAGGTTGCTTAAAACGTTAAATGAATTGGATTATGAGAGCATCGTAATTGCCGATCATGGAAATGCTGACTTTGCAGTGAACGACGATGGAACTCCCAATACTGCGCACACTACTAATCCCGTTCCGGTATGGTGGGTAAATCGTAGAGGAAATAATGCAGTACGTTTAAATTCTGGAAAGTTAGCGGATGTAGCGCCAACCATTTTAGAAATGTTGGAGGTAGAACAGCCAATAGAAATGACTGGTAAATCGTTGATTGTTCACAATTGATAAGACGAAATCACATCCACTAAAATGAAAATTACCTACTCAACAAAGGGTTTTACTCCCCATAAAACGAAATTACATCCCCTAAAAACAAAAGCAAAATGAAATACGAAAAGTGGAAAAAGATGAACGCGGTGGTGGTCGTTTTAATCTTGGGAATTACTGCTTGTACCCGAAGCGAGGATAAATCAAGTTCATTGCCAACTAACACTGATAAATGGACTGCTTTTATGAAGTCTGAAATTGTGAAGTTATCGAAATCACCGGTTTTAATTACCAAAGATATAACTGAAGGTGAATCGGTTGAAAGGCAAGTTGTTACATTGAATTCTCAATCAGAATGGGAAGAAGAGTTGAAGGGATTTTTGAATTTTCAAACCGAGTCTGAACTTATAAAAAGTAAAAGCAGTCAAACGATTGATAGTAATGGTATGTATCATATTTCTAGAAATTCTTCCTCTGATACGAATGCCTATTTACAAGAATTTACGGTTTGGAAAGTGAAAAACGAAGTGCAAATTTTGACATGGAAATATAAAACTCGTAGTTTTTTAATGGATAGAAATGTTGAAATGAGTTATCAACCCATGAAAGGTTATCGATTGCAAATTTGGGAGAATAGTTTGTGGAGCTCACCCAAACAAATGGAAATTTTTGCCACATTTGAATCAAAATAATACGAAATGAAAATTGTAAATTATATAAATGGACTGTTAACTGAACCGGTATCTGGAAACTATCTGCCTAATTATAATCCTGCCACCGGAACGGTATATGGACAAGTAGCAGATTCAGATTCAAGTGACGTTGAATTGGCATTTGTTGCAGCAAAAGCTGCACAGAAAGATTGGGAAAATACTCCAGCTGAAGAAAAGTTCAAAGTATTGAATCGCATTGCAGAATTGATCGATGAAAAAAGAGATGAATTTGCATTGGCAGAAAGCAATGATCAGGGAAAGCCACTTTGGTTAGCCAGGAATGAAATGATTCGTGCAGCTCAGAATTTTCGTTTTTTTGCTACTGCGGCCATGCAATTTGCATCGGAAAGTCATGCTATGGAAAATCGAGCAATCAACTATACGTTACGACAAGCAATTGGTGTAGTGGGTTGTATCAGTCCATGGAATTTGCCCTTGTATTTATTTTCTTGGAAAATAGCTCCAGCGCTCGCTTCGGGAAATGCCGTAATCGCTAAGCCGAGTGAATTTACACCCGCTACTGCTTTTTTGTTATCGGACGTTTGTAGAGAGGCAGGATTGCCCAACGGAGTGTTGAATATTGTTCATGGTTTGGGTCCAAAAGTGGGTCAAGCCATAATCGAACATCCGAAAATTAAAGCGATATCATTTACTGGTGGTACAACAACAGGTAAGATTATTGCGGCTACCGCGGGTCCTATGTTTAAGAAACTCAGTTTGGAATTGGGAGGTAAAAATCCGAATGTAATTTTTGCGGACGCCGATATAGATAAAGCCATCAAAACAACCGTGAATACTTCTTTCATGAATCAAGGTGAAATTTGTTTGTGCGGTAGCCGACTGTTAATTCATGAATCAATTTATGAAACGTTTAAACATAGATTGATCGAAGAAGTGAAGAAATTGAATGTGGGTAATCCATTGAATGAAAATACACGGATCGGTGCTATTGTATCTGAGCCACACTACAAAAAAGTGTTGTCGTATATAGATATCGCTAAAAATGAGGGTGGAACTATTTTAACCGGTGGAAATGCATTGCATCCGGAAGGTTTTGAGGGTGGTTGGTACATTGAACCAACTATTATCGAAGGACTAAATATGTCATGTAGAACCAATTTAGAAGAAATTTTTGGTCCTGTGATTACCATTATGCCGTTTAAAAATGATGAAGAGGCATTGGAAATCGCTAATGGAACAGAATATGGATTGGCAGCAACAGTCTGGACAAGCGATTTGAATCGAGCACATAAGTTTGCATCTCAACTTGAATTTGGCATTGTTTGGGTGAACTGCTGGTTGCTTCGAGATTTAAGAACTCCATTTGGAGGCGTTAAATCATCAGGAGTAGGGCGAGAAGGTGGTTGGGATGCCATGAAGTTTTTCACCGAACCAAAGAACGTTTGTATCGCTTTATCTTAAATGAACTCGTAGAATTGAATTACCTTTGCAGTTATGTTTGAAAATAGCGAAAGAACGGATTTAACTGAATTAGGCGAATTTGGTCTAATTAAGCACATTTCTGAACATTTTCCATTGTCGGGAGTTACATCTTTAATTGGAATTGGTGATGATGCTGCCATGATCGATGCTCAGGGAAATCCGGTGTTAATTTCAACGGATTCTCTTTTGGAAGGAGTAGATTTTGATCTGATGTATACTCCGTTAAAGCATTTAGGTTATAAGGCGGTAGTTTCCGGTATTAGTGATATTTGTGCCATGAATGGGAAACCAACTCAAATTTTGGTTTCCATTGCAATGAGTAATCGTTTTTCATTGGAAGCCATCGAGGATTTGTATCTTGGAATCAAATTAGCATGTGAAAAATACGGAGTGGATTTGGTTGGTGGTGATACCAGCTCTTCTCGCCAAGGATTAATTATTCATATCACAGCTGTAGGATTGGCGATTAACGAACCCGTAAAACGGAGCGGTGCAAAAGCCGGCGATTTGTTGGTGGTTTCCGGAGATACAGGAGGTGCATATATGGGTTTGCAGATTTTGGAACGCGAAAAACGTGTTTTTCTTGAAGTAAAAGATATGCAACCTGATCTTGAACCATACGATTACATTGTTGGACGTCAGTTAAAACCAGAGGCGAGATGGGATGTGGTTCAAATGCTTAATGAAATGGGGGTTGTGCCCACATCCATGATAGATGTTAGTGATGGAATTGCTTCTGAAATTTTTCACTTGGGTAATGCATCTAATGTTGGATTTGAAATTTATGAGAACAAATTGCCTATCGATCCTCAAACACTTCAAGTTGCACAAGATTTTAATCTAAATCCAACGGTAGTAGCTTTGAACGGAGGAGAGGATTATGAATTACTCATGACCATTTCACAAGACCATTTTGAGAAAATTAAAAACAACCCCGATTTGTCAATTATTGGATATGCAACAGAACATTCCGGTAAGCATAACTTGATAACAAACGCTGGAAATACGTTTGGTATTCGGGCACAAGGTTGGGATCATTTTGAAAATAATACTTCCAAGTAAGTCGCAAATCGATTTTTTAACATTCATTAAGCAATATTAAAATTGAACTCTGTTCGCAATTGACAAAAAAATTAAATCAGTAACGATTTACAGTTTATAAAAAATAACACAACACATTAAATACAAGAATATGTTTCGTTCACATACCTGCGGAGAACTTAGAATAGAAAATATTGGTCAACGGGTAACTCTATCCGGATGGGTTTCCAAATCGAGATTAATGGGCAGTATGGCCTTCATAGATTTAAGAGATCGTTACGGAATTACACAATTAGCCTTTAATGAAGTATATAATTCTGATGTGTTGAAACAGGCAGAATCTTTAGGACGTGAGTTTGTGATTCAGGTTGAAGGTGTTGTTGCTGAGCGTAGTAGTAAAAATCCTCAGTTATTAACGGGTGATATTGAAATAATTGTCGACAAATTAAACATCTTGAATGCTGCGAAAACTCCACCCTTTACCATCGAGAATGATACCGATGGAGGAGATGATATTCGCATGCAATACCGTTATCTCGACTTAAGAAGAGATCCAGTACGGAAGAATTTAGAATTGCGACATAAATTGGCACAATCCATTCGAAATTATCTGAGTGAATTGGATTTTTTGGAAGTTGAAACTCCAGTGTTGATCAAAAGTACACCCGAAGGTGCCCGAGATTTTGTTGTACCTTCTCGCTTAAATCCCGGTCAATGGTATGCATTACCACAAAGTCCTCAAACGTTTAAACAGTTATTGATGGTAAGTGGTTTTGATCGATATTTTCAAATAGTGAAGTGTTTCCGCGATGAAGATTTGCGCGCAGATCGTCAACCTGAGTTTACCCAAATTGACTGTGAACTGAGCTTTATTGAGCGTGATGATATATTAGAAATATTTGAAGGTTTAATTAAGTACCTGTTCAAAAAAACTAAAGGCTTAGAGTTCAATACATTTCAAAGAATGCCTTACGATGATGCTATGAAGTATTATGGTAGTGATAAACCTGATTTGAGATTTGGGATGCCATTTGTAGAATTGAAGTCATCGGAATTAGATTTAGTTAGCGGTGCTGGTTTTGGTATTTTTGACCAAGCAGAAGCGGTAATTGGAATTTGTGCAAAAGGAGCTGCGAATTATACGCGTAAGCAAATTGATGCTTTGGTAGACTATGTAAAACGTCCTCAAATTGGAGCTACAGGTATTATTTACTTCCGAAAGGACGAAAATGGTGAATTAAAATCGTCGGTTGATAAGTTTTATGATTCCGAGAAATTAAGTCGTTGGTCGAAAGAATTTGGCGCTGAAAATGGTGACTTAGTATTGTTATTAGCTGGTGATAATATCCACAAAGTGCGTAAGCAATTAAACGAATTGAGATTGCATTTAGGAACTGAGTTGGGCTTGAGAAATCCCAATGAGTTTGCTCCTTTATGGGTGGTAGATTTTCCTTTGTTAGAATGGGATGAAGAATCTGGTCGATATCATGCAATGCATCATCCGTTTACTAGCCCATTGCCTCAAGATAGGAGTAAGATGTTTACGGATCCAGGCAGTGTTAAAGCCAATGCCTACGATTTGGTGATCAATGGCGTTGAAATAGGCGGAGGTTCAATACGTATTCACGATGAAGAACTGCAATCTGAAATGTTCAAGCTACTCGGATTCACAGCAGATGAAGCCCAAGCCCAGTTCGGATTTTTATTAAATGCATTCAAATACGGTGCACCCCCACACGGCGGTATTGCATTAGGATTTGATCGTTTGTGCAGTTTGTTTGGTGGAAGTGAGAGCATCCGTGATTTTATAGCGTTCCCTAAAAATAATTCTGGTCGCGACGTGATGATAGATGCACCCAGTGCTTTAACCAAAGAGCAATTGAAGGATTTATCGATTGATTAATCCTTCAATTAGGATGAATTAATCCTTGAGACCTCTTAAGGTCTATTCGCTACTGGCTTAAATATAGTTACTAAGGATTTTCTGGTGGTGTTACTTCCCGAATTAAATCGGAAGCAGCTCCCAAAAACGCGATCCGAAAACAATTATCCCAATAATCAAAGCAATTGTAGATGCAATCATGGTGGCAGCAGCTGCCATGTCTTTTGCTTTTCCCACACCAGGGTGAATATTAGGGTGTAAGGTGTCTAAGGTTTTTTCTATAGCAGTGTTGAGTGCTTCAGACACTGAAACTAATCCTATACCCAAAAATATAAACAGCCACTCAGTTGAATTCAAAGGTTGGTTGCTGAATTCAAAGCCTATACTTGTAATTAATGATACAATCGCACCAACCACGATAATTTGGAAATTACGTTCGGTTTTGGTGAGGATGATTACACCGTTGAGTGCGTAAAGGAAACTTTTATAAAAACGTAGCATTTTTTACGGATTTGCAAAGGTAATTTAAGAATCTGGTATTTATCGGGATTCTCGATATGATATAGCTGTTAATCGTTTAACATACAAAAAACAAATTCCCATGAATTGGCCTTTTGTATGTGTTTTATAACGTGTTGTTACGTTTTTATGAAAATTGCGTTCGGTTTTGGTGAGGATGATTACACCGTTGAGTGCATAAAGGAAACTTTTATAAAAACGTAGCATTTTTTACGGATTTGCAAAGGTAATTT
>CAYPYX010000105.1:0-6409 GCA_964415065.1 uncultured Rhizobium sp. | reverse complement strand
CGGGATTGATTCCCAAATTAATTAAAGACGGTTTTAGCGGTCCTATTTATTGCTCAGAATCCACCAAACACCTATGCGAAATCATGTTGTTGGATGGTGCACATATTCAAGAATCCGACTTAAAACGAATCAATGCACGCAGAAAAAAACGCAATGAAGAACCCTTGATTCCGCTTTACACCATGGAAGATGCGGTGGAAGCTTTAACTTATTTCGAAGCCATCCCCTCGCAAAAATCTGTAAAAATTGGACAATCTACTCAGGTTACTTTAATTCCTAACGCCCACATTTTGGGAAGTTGCGCAGTTCATCTGAATCTCAAGGATCTAGACGGCAATTCCATTAATTTTACTTTTACGGGGGATATTGGTCGCGACTCAGATCTCATTTTCGACGGACCATTCCCCTTCCCTCAAAGCGATTACATTGTTTGTGAAAGTACTTACGGCAATCGATTACACGACAATAATTCCGATGCCAAGGAGCAACTTTTTCAACTTATTCAGGATATATGTGTTGAAAAAAATGGAAAAATTATCATTCCTGCATTTTCAGTAGATAGAACTCAGGAAATTATATATTTATTGGACCAATTGGCGTTTGAAAAAAGGCTGCCTAGAATTCCTGTATTTGTGGATTCACCGTTAAGTGTCAAAGCCACCAATATCATGGCTCAATACAAAAACGAATTCAATCCTGAAATTTTAGAATACATTACCAAAGATGGCGATCCATTTGGATTTCCGAGTTTGCACTATGTGAGCAAAGTTGAAGATTCAAAAGCCATCAATGATATTCAATCGGCCGCAATCATTATTTCTGCTAGTGGAATGGCTGAAGCAGGACGTGTTAAACATCACATTGCCAACAATATAGAAAATCCAAATAATGCCATTCTAATCGTGGGATATGCCACTCCTTATACCTTAGCAGGTCAGTTATTACAAGGTAAAAATGAAGTGAGAATTTTTGGGGATTTCTTTGCCGTTAACGCACAAGTACATCGGATGAGTAATTTTTCAGCACACGCTGACTACAAAGAAATGATCCAATATTTAAGTTGTCAGGATGCTTCTAAAGTAAAACATGTGTTTTTGGTACATGGAGATCATGACGCCATGGAATCGTTTCAAGCCAAATTAAAGAACGAAGGATTTCCTAAAGTGAGCCCATTAATTTGGGGAGAATCTCGGATATTAAGTCCCCGGAAAAGTCATTGATTTAACCACTTCAACGTATAAACCATTGTGTTTTGTTACTGAAATGGGTGTTTTGGCCTCCAATTTGTTGAATAACTGCAAAAATGGCCAGGTTATTATTAATAGTACTGTCCCTAAAAGTTTCAAGCCCCAATTGCTGTGCGACAAGCACATCATGGTCATGGAGTTGATTTCATGCGAAATAATGCCCCATTTTCGATAAACCGGTTGTACGAACTGAATCTCAAATCTCAAAGAAGTTAATTGATTCAAAAACTCGGTGGTTTTGAAAATATGTTTACGATCATTCAGCTTTTCATACTGATTGAATCGGTCAAACATCCAGCGATACAAGGGCAATATTTGATTTTGATTTACAGGTAAATAAATGAATAATTGGTCGTTTTGCGACATACATTCACGAATTTCCGATAAAGTGCGATACGGATCATCCAAATAGGGCAATACGCTGAACAGGGTAAAGATTCGTGAACCTACTGTTCCCGAGCTATTTACTGTTTTTACTGGGCGCTCTGAATTCCGAAATGGGAGTTTTTTGGAGCGTTCGTTTTGAACCGAATTTACCGGAACGAAATCATTAAATTGCTGTTGATTTGAACCAACCAGTTCAGTTTCATTAGATTGGGAATAGAGAAAATGTGGTAGTGGATTAGGATCGTTCAAATCCAGAACTTCTGCATGAAAATTCGAAAATTTACGGCGGCTCAGTAATGCGAATGAGTTGAGAAATTCAACATTCTGTGCAGATTTATCCAAAAGAATCCATGAGTTTACTTCCCAAAGAAATGAAAATTCACCATCTCCAGCACCCAAATCCACGAGTTGCACATGGTTTAGGTGGTTGGAATTTGTAAATCCTGGTTGTGGTTCATTATGGGTTACCGGGTTTGAAGTATATTTGCTACTCTGGTTGTATGCACCTGAATTTGCCGGAATTGTAGCCACTTGAATAGAGTTGTTTGCTATCAAAATTCGATCTCGAATAACTTTTGTTCGCGGATAAATGGTGCGTTTCCAAAGCCATACTAATTGGATCCAATGCGGATTTTTTAATAACCACCGTGGATAATCATGTCGATGTATGGATGCCGAGTTTTTCAAATTTTAATTCATTTCAAATTAACTACAAAACCAAAAAGTATGCGCTAAATTTGCAACATGAAATTTCAATCGGTGCGTTTTTGGGCGTTTGTAGTGCTTTTATTTCTTTCTGGGGATGTTTTTTCCAAAGGAAAAGAAAATTTCATCGGTAATTGGAAAGGCGAAATTACCGTACAGGGAATGAAGTTAGAACTCATTTTTAAAATCAATTTCCTAAAAGATCAAGATAAAGACTTGCAATGGCAAACTCGATTGGATGTGCCAGCACAGCGAGTAAAAAACTTTCCCGTAGATAAAACCGAAGTCAAAAAGAAGAAAATTCATATTGAACTGAGTGGATTGAATGCCGAATTTAACGGTAAGTTGGTCGATACTCAAACCATAAAAGGAGTATTTACCCAACGGGGACAATCATTTGATTTAAAACTCACTAAGTATTATGGTGAAGCACCTCTAAGAATACGCACCCAAACTCCCAAAGAGCCATTCGATTACATTTCAAAAGACGTACAATTTTCAAATTCCAAAGGTTCCATTCGATTTGCAGGAACGATCACCTATCCCCAAAAAACATATCAAAACCAGCGATTCAAAACCGTAATTTTAGTTAGCGGTAGCGGTGCTCAAGATCGCGACGAAACAATTTTTGACCACAAACCGTTTGCTGTAATTGCCGATTATTTAACCCGAAATGGATATGCAGTATTGCGTGTAGATGATCGTGGTGCAGGCAACACCATTTGTGCTGCTTCTGAACTGAATTACACCACTGCTGATTTGGTTAACGACGTTCAAGATTTTGTTGATTACATGGCAGATACACTTGCGGATAAAGGGCATATTTATTTAATGGGACATTCTGAAGGAAGCGCGGTGATAGCCATGTTAGCGGCAAAAAACAATTCATTAAAGAATCCGATTCATGGAATCATTGGAGTAGGAACTCCTTTAGTAGAAGGAATGGAAATCATTAAATTCCAAAATGAAGAGTCCATGAAAGCCATGAAATTATCGGATGCTGAAGTACGTGTTTACATGGATTTAGTTTCGCAATTTCTACTATTTAGCAAGGAACGTTCTCAAAAAGAACGAAGTTCAACATCCCCCAAAATAGCACCGTTAACCATTCAAGAATTCGACACGGCATACGCTCTTCTGGTTCGCCAATGGGAAGAACGTAATTCTCCAGCTACCGTAAAAAGATTGAAAAAACGCATGAACAAAATTTCCAAACAGGAATTTGATGCGTTGAATAAAGCCAGTTTTCAGTCGGTGGTGTATAATAAATGGATTGGTTATTTTTTGGGATTAAATCCATATACATACTGGAGTAATGAACTGGTACATCGCGTAATAATCAATGGAGAATTAGATTCACAAGTACCGGAAATGTTAACATCTCAGCCGGCCAAAACACTTGAAAGTCAAAACGCTCAAAATCCCAAAAACAAACAGTTCACGTACCTGGTTTTACCCAAACACAATCACCTTATGCAAGAGTGTGTAACAGGTTCAGTAGATGAGTACCAACAAATTGAACAAACTACTTCCGAGCTATTCTTGACTACGTTGTTAAATCAGCTGAATTCGATGTCGGCTGATTCAGAATTGCATTAAAAATCAATTCTGAATCGTTCTCTTCTAAGTTCTTGATACGGCAATGGATTTTGATAATCTTCGCTGAATTGTTTGCGATTTCTCACAATGGCAATTGCATCGTAAATTGCATTTCTCATGCTCGTAGCCTCAGCGGTATTCTTTCCAGCCAAGCCGTAGCCTGTTCCGTGATCGGGACTGGTTCTAACGAGTGGTAATCCAGCTGTAAAGTTTACTCCATCGTAAAATGCCATAGATTTAAACGGAATTAATCCTTGATCGTGATACATGGCTAATACAGCATCAAATTGTTTGTATTGACCGCTTCCAAAGAAACTATCTGCCGAATAAGGACCATACACCAATCTACCTTGATCAAATACTTTTTTTACTGCGGGAATGATGATATCTTGTTCTTCTTTGCCCAACAATCCGTTATCACCGGCATGTGGATTCAAACCTAAAACAGCTATACGAGGTTTAATTCGATTAAAATCTTCTCGGAGAGAGTTATAAACTACATCCAACTTATTGATTATCAAATCCGAATTCAATTTACTGGATACTTGAGCGATGGGAACATGTTCGGTAGCTAAAGCTACTTTAATTTCCTCGCTTTCCAAAAACATGCAATAGTTTTCAACTCCAAAATGCGCTGCAATATGTCCAGTATGTCCCGAAAATTGCGGCAAGTGATGCGCCACGGTTGATTTGTCTAAAGGAGCTGTAACTAAAGCATCCAAGTTTTTAGAATCTGCCAAAGCTGCGTTTAAACAATTCAATGCTTCTTTTCCCGCTTCGTTGGAAGCTGTTCCGGGGGTAATTTCCAAAGTTTCATCGCTACCAACAACTAAATTGAGTTTACCTTCAACTGCTTGAGAAGCGGATTTTACTAAATGGTACATGGGTTGTTCCATTTCCAATACTTTTTTATAAAAAGTAAAGGTTTTTGGGGAAGCGTATAATACTGGAATACAATATTTATAGATATTTTCATCTGAAAATATTTTCAGAATCAATTCCATGCCTACCCCATTTGGGTCGCCTTGAGTGATTCCTAATTTTAATAATGCGTTATTGGTTTGCATAATTTTTTAAGTATTGAATAATTAAACGAACTCCGAAACCGGTTCCGCCTTTGGTTAAATAATGTTGTGAACTGTGTGTAAAAGAAACTCCGGCGATATCAAAATGCAACCAAGGATATGCGGTAAAATGTTTTAAGAACATGGCCGCGGATTGCGCACCTCCTGCACCTTTACCCAAGTTTTTCAAGTCAGAAATATCACCCTTCATTTCTTCGCCGTATTCTTTCCACAGAGGAAGTTCAGCTAAACGCTCATACGTTTGATCACCTATATTTTTTAATGTGTTTTTTACTGAATCTGGAGCAGATCCCAACAATGCAGCTCCATAAGGTCCGATTGCATTTGCAGCTGCCCCGGTTAATGTAGCGAAATCCATAACCAATTCGGGATTGAATTTCTTAGCGAATGCCAATGCATCTGCTAAGATCAATCGTCCCTCAGCGTCGGTATTTAATACCTCTACGGTAGTGCCGTCGTATTGAGTAATTACATCACCTGGACAAATAGCATTTTCTCCCGGACGGTTATCGGTTGCTGGAACCAATCCAATAACATATAACGGCAAATTCATTGAGGCTACACCATAAAGAACACTACCTACTACAGCGGCTCCAGCCATATCGCATTTCATGTAATCCATGCTGTTGGGAGTAGGCTTCAAACTCAATCCTCCGGTATCAAAAACCACCCCTTTTCCTACTAAAACTATGGGATTATCGTTGATGGCATTTTCCGGTTTGTAGGTGAGTATCGAAAACGTTGGAGGCAATTGACTTCCTTTATTAACAGCCAATAAACCACCCATTTTTTGGCTTTCAATCTGATTTTTGTGTAGCACTTCAACATGAAAACCCACTTTTTCACCCCATTTTGAAAACGTATCCGCTAATTCTTCAGCCGTTAAAACGTTCGACGGACGATTGACTAACTCTCTTGCCAGGCATACACTTTCCACCAGTTTTTGAGTAGCCTGCAATTTTGAAGACCACTCATTACTTGCTTGTAATTGTGGCTTTTCTTTCTTTTCGGGGGATAAGAATTCGGTGTATTGATAAGA
The DNA here is from genome assembly GCA_964415065.1 of uncultured Rhizobium sp. Lineage (GTDB taxonomy): Bacteria > Bacteroidota > Bacteroidia > NS11-12g > UBA955 > VMCP01. The sequence goes on along the minus strand of CAYPYX010000105.1, from coordinate 347 downwards.
AGCGAGCAAAAATCCTTCACAAAAGCTGTCAAATATTACATCTTCTTGATTGCCCAGATTAACATCTGAAACTTCTTGAACTTCAGATTGAATTACAGAAAGTTGTACATCATTGCATTTCAACTCTTTACAACGCCCAAACACTTTTGCACCTTCCCTACGCACTCGCTCTAATTCATCGGATTGTGACGATTCTTTACCGTATTTTACGAAAAATATTAAAGATTCAGCAGTGATAACTTCCAAGTACCACTGTGAATTGTTCACATGTCCTAAAAAGGTTTCAATTGCACCAGAAGGCAAGGAAATACGGGCTAAATACGCATCATTTTCAAACAATACAACTT
>CAYPYX010000104.1:0-6634 GCA_964415065.1 uncultured Rhizobium sp. | reverse complement strand
ATAGTCAATTGATTTAAAAGGGTTTAAAGCCAATGGCCTCTCGAACTTCGGCCAAAGTAGTTCTAGCGCTTTTACGGGCTTTTTCAGCACCGAAATGAGCGATTTCGTCGAGTTTTTTATCGTTGGCCAAAGTGGAATTGATGGCATCGCGCAATGGTGCAACGAATATTTCCATGTCTTTGGCTAATTGTTTTTTTAAGTCTCCATAACGGATGCTGCCTTTTTTGTGTTCTTCATCAAAAAAAGCAATAACATCAGGTGCACAAACCAGATCCATTAAATCAAATAGATTTTGAACCGGTTGGGTTTTGGGGGATCCCGGTTCGGTGGGTCCGCTATCCGATACTGCGCGCATGATTTTTTTGTTCAAAGAATCCGCAGGTTCGTCTAAGTAAATAGAGTCTGCTTCTCCGGCACTTTTACTCATTTTACCACCGCCTGTTAGACCAGGTACTTTTACCAGTTTTTCACCTAAACTTACCGCTTGGGGTTCGGGAAAAATTTCACATTCATACAATCGATTGAATCGATTGGCAAAGGTGCGCGACATTTCCAAATGTTGTTCTTGGTCTTTACCCACGGGAACTTTAACACCCTTGTGAATCAAGATATCGGCAGCCATCAACACGGGATAGGTGAGCAATCCAGCATTGATGTTATTGGGTTGGGTTCGTGCTTTGTCTTTGAAAGATGTAACACGCTCCAATTCGCCTAGATAGGCGTTCATATTCAGAAAAAGGTACAGCTCAGCAGTTTCAGGCAGGTCGCTTTGCAGATAAATGGTACATTTTTCGGGATCAAGACCCAGAGCAATGTATTCCGCTAAAACCCGACGAACACTACTTTTTAAGTCGCCCGGGGTAGGATGGGTGGTCAAAGAATGGTAATCAGCAATAAAGAAGTAGCTATCGAACTGTTCTTGCAGAGTTAAAAAGTTTTTAAACGCGCCAAAGTAGTTGCCCAGATGCAATTTACCGGTGGGACGAATACCGCTGACCACAATTTCCTTCATGACTACGAAATTAGGGGAATTTTTGCGTAATGCTCAAGGAAAAGTTACAGTTTGTGAAACATAATTGCGAATTTTGAAGCGTGCCAACACGTATTCAATTGAAGTTTTCGCCTCGAGAAGCGGCAGACAGGGAGTTCGTAGATCTCCAATTTTTAAGATCTGTAGGTTTAACAGAGGGAACGGTAATTTGGGTGAAAAAGTCACTGGATTCCAGAGGAAGGCAACCGTATTTCTTGATTTCGGGGGATGTTTTTGAGCCGAATGAGCTTCCCCAGAAACCCGAAAAAATAGAATTACAAAACGTAGTTAATGCGCCAGAAGTGCATATTGTAGGGGCGGGTCCAGCCGGGTTATTTGCGGCACTTCAATGTATAGAGCAGGGTTTGAAACCCGTAGTTTTGGAACGAGGAAAAGCGGTCAAAGAACGCCGGAGGGATTTGGCCATTTTAAACAAAGAATTGGTCGTAAATGAAGATTCCAATTATTGTTTTGGGGAAGGAGGAGCGGGCACGTATTCCGATGGAAAATTATATACCCGAAGTAAAAAGCGCGGTTCTATTGACAAGGTTTTAAATACGTTAATTGAGTTTGGTGCTGATGAAAAAATTCGTTACGAAGCTCATCCCCATATTGGTACCAATAAATTGCCTGGAATTATTGAAAATATTCGAAATGCTATTCGCAATTGCGGAGGTGAAGTGCATTTCAATATGAAAGTGGTGGATATGCAACGCGATTCCGATCGTATTACGCATTTGATTTGTGAAGAAATTGGTAAATCCGAGGGTTCTCTAGGCGAAAAAAATTCGGATGGAGCGGGTGCGATTTCAATGGCAGTGAATAAAGTAATTTTGGCAACGGGACATTCTGCGCGCGACGTATTTGAGTGGTTTGAAAAGAATAATTTGGCCGTGGAAGCAAAACCATTTGCCTTAGGAGTAAGAATAGAACACCGTCAAGAGATAATCGATAAAATTCAATATAAATGCGATGTGCGCGGTGATTTTTTGCCACCCAGTTCCTATGGCTTGGTGGAGCAAGTGAATGGCAGAGGCGTATTCTCTTTTTGTATGTGTCCAGGTGGAATTATTGCACCAGCATCAACTTCCCCCGGAGAAACAGTGGTGAATGGGTGGAGTCCGAGCAAGCGCAATGGAATGTTTGCGAATAGTGGTTTTGTAGTGGCTGTAGACGAAGATGATTTCAAAGAGTTCAATAGTTTTGGAGCTTTGCGGGCCATGAAATTTCAATCGCATTGGGAAAAGAGGGCCTTTGAATCCACGGGAAGCATTGTTGCACCTGCTCAACGTGTGGAAGATTTTATTGGTGGTAAATTGTCGGCTACATTACCCGAATGCAGTTATCTGCCGGGTATTGAATCGGTGGATTTAAGATCTGTTTTGCCGAAGTCGGTTCACAGTCGAATCCAAGGAGCGTTGGTTCAAATTGGTCGTAAAATGCCGCTGTATCGTAGCAATGAGGCGGTGTTGGTGGGAGTAGAGAGCAGAACCAGCAGTCCTGTAAGAATTCCTCGAGTAGAAGGGTTGTTCCATCATCCAGATTTGTTGAATTTATATCCCTGTGGAGAGGGGCCGGGATATGCGGGTGGAATTATGAGTGCGGCACTGGATGGAATGAATATTGTGATGAGTTTCGGGGGATGAAAATTCCGTTCGAAAGTTAAGGATTGGTTCAAGGAAACACGAGCGTAGGAATACAAGAAATTAATGATTGTCATAAAAATGACACTGCAATTTATTGTCATTTTAGTTCATGAAAATGTATGTATTTACTGGAAATGACATAAAACTTTAGTGTTTTAATGATATTTTAATGTTTTATTGAAAAAAATCAGATTATGGGTAATGTTAGTCGCTAATGATAATTGTAGTGACGAATAATAATTAGTGGTATAACCCTTGTAAATATTCGTTTTTGTCATGTAATATTACTATTGTTATTAGTATAAAATAAAGATTAATTTTTTAATAATAATAACTCATAAATTGCTGCTGACAACTGTAAAAATTGAGTTACTATGTTTAAAAATTACAAAAACAAAGGCATGCTAGGACTGCTAAAAACGGGAGTTTTTGGTGCATTCTTAGCAGTTTCCGGCTGGGCTTCAGCTCAGATTTCGGGAACAGTTACCTTAGGAACAGGCGGAACGTATTCCGACTGGGCTGCATTGGCTTCGGCCATTTCAGGTTCTGGGGTAAGTGGGAAGTTAACCGTAAATGTGATTAGTGATGTTACAACATCTTCTACCGTTACATTTACTCAGAATTCAACGTATCCAACAAGTTCAACAAAAGAAATTGTAATCAACGGTAATGGTTACAAATTATCGAGCAGCGCTACCTATGCTGCAATTGTGTTGAACGGTATGGACTACATGACTATCGACAATGTTGTGATTCAAAAAACCGCGAACAGCACTACTTCTTGGGGTGTTCAGTTTATGGGTCAAGCGGATTACAACAAGTTGACAAACAACACCATTGAATTTACTGCATTAACATCAGGTACTACGAGCGGTACTTCATATGTAGTATTTTCAGCAAGTACTTCCTCTATGACTTCATCTACTTCTACGTATAACGGTCGCTATAATTTAATTGAAAAGAACTTGATGCGTACTCAAAGTGGTTCTCCTGGACCGGCATACGCAATTTCAAACGTAGGTTCTACCAGTATTTATAGTTCAACCGCTTCAAATAATACGTTTAACAAAAACACCATTGAGAATTTTTATTACATGGCGGTGTACAATTATTACACCAATGGAGATCAGTTTACCAATAACGATATCTCTAGAGCAAATGCAACAAGTAATAATGCTTACAGTGTTTTTTATGGTTTTTACAATTATTACACCTACAGCACGAATCGTTCAACCTTAATTGATGGTAACTATGTTCATGATTTGCCATTTAAAGGTGCAACGAGCTCCAATGGTTATTCCAGTACGGTTTATGGTATGTATAACTATTACAATTATGGTAACTCTTCCAACTACTTTACTATCTCCAACAACAAGTGGGAGAATATAGCTTGTAACTCAACCAACTATTTTGCTTATTCATATTATAACTATTACACAAAATACGATGCGAATACCATTTTGAAATGGAATTCCTATGGTACAGCATACTGCTATGGTTATTACATGTACTATCAATACAATGATCATTACTTCACGAACAACGTGATCAGACAATGTTCTACTTCATATTACACGTATTTTATCTATTCATATTACGGAGATAAGAAGATCTTCAATAACAATACTATTTCAAATAATAATTGTGGTATTTACAGTTCTTCAGGGTATGATTCGTATTTGTGGTATATTTATTATCCTTCAAGCAGTTATGTGAATGAATTTAACGATAATAAGGTGGATTCCAATAACTTTGGTTATTATTCTTACATCACATACATGTACTACTGGAATGGTTTGATGAACCGGAACAGAATGACTTATAATAAAGTTACAAGTTCATCAGGTGGTTACATTTATGCGATGAGTAATTTCTATTTCTTCAATCTTCAGATGAATAATAACTTGATAGCTAATAACACGGGTTATTATGGTTTGATGGGATTGTATGCTTATTCTTATAATTCAGGTACGTACTATGCTGAATGTAAACAAAACACCATTTACGTAGATGCATCCAATGCGGGTTACTCTTACCATTATGCTTACGGATTGTATTTCTATCCCTATTACCATACCAATATTGACGTTACGGGTAATTTAATAGATGTTCGTAACAGTTATGGTTGCTACCCTGCTTACACTTACAATCAAAATGGTACAACTGCTTATAAGCGTTGGGATTATAATAACTACTATTTGCAAAATGTATCGTATCAATATTGGTATAATAATAATGGTTCTGCAAATGACTTAGCAGGTTGGAATAATTTAGGTTTTGCTGGTCCAAATGAAACTGGTCACAAACCCGTTTACGTTGATATGAAGAATAACGACTTCCGTGTTGATGTTTTTGAATTACAGAATCGTGTTCCTCAGTTCGCTTCAACTTGGCCCACAACGCCAACTACAAACAACAATGATATCGTAAAAGCAAAGCGTAACCCTGTTAAATCAGATCATGGTGCCTTTGAAAATTATATGAATATCAAAGCAACCAAATCGGATTTTACAATTCCAGCAACGGTTTGTGCGGGTTATTCCACAACAGCTAATATTTATGTAAAGAATATGTTTGTGGATACCATTTATGGTTTCAATGTTGCAATGGAGGCCTATAACGGCGGAGTTAAATCTACTCAAAAAGTTACCGCGAAGATACTTCCAGGTAACGAATCTGAAGTGAAAATTACTGTGCCAATTACACTTTCAACTGCAGGAAAAACCAAAATTAAAATCTATGTAGATGCATCAGATGATAATTTGAATGACGATACGTTGTACTTCAATACAGAAGTATTACCCGCTCCAGGTGGTGCAAACTTCCGTAATCCTTCTGCAAAATCTACAGTAGCTGTGTATCAACTAGGTAAAGCTAATGATGTAACTGTATTGGGAGAACCCGTTATTTATGATATTCCAGCGCCTCGTAAATACAGTAATTCAACTTATGGAACCTCTTCTGGTGATTGGCAGGCGTTTATTTCTGCTAAAACCCAAGGTGGTCGTACCATTTCTGGTGCTAGTTTAACTGCTCCAACTTCAAGTAAAGACATGGAAGTGAAGTTTGTTACTTCTGATGCTTCTTTGGAAGATACCATGATTACTTTAACTTTGAGAGTTTTGGATAACAACAATGGTTGCGATACATTTATTAAACGTAATGTATTTATTTATCCTTCTATCACTCCATTGTTCTCATTCCCTGCACAAATTTGTGAAGGAAGCGCGGTATTGTTCGAAAACAAATCTAAAGTACTTTCTGGTTCTATGGAATTCCGTTGGAACTTTGGAACAGGAAATGCTGCAGATACTTCTGAAGCACCAGAACCTGTATTCCAATTCCCAGGAAACGGAACTTATAAAGTGAAGTTAACAGCTAAAACCGTTCCATTTGGTTTTGCATTCGATACCACAATGGATGTAACGGTTAACCCAATTCCAACTATTGCTTTCACCAAGAGCAATGCTTGCGAAGGCGATAACTTGACTTTCACAAACAAAACAACTCCTGCTGCAGCTAAATCTACTTGGGATTTCGGAGATGGAACTACATCAACTGTAGCCAACCCTACTAAGAAATATGCAAAAGCTGGTCAATACACTGTAGTGTTGAAAGCAGACTTGAATGGTTGTGTGGGTACAATGACTCAAAAAGTGTATCAGTTTACCCGTCCTTCTGCTAACTTCGATAAGGTAATTGGAACTTGTGATAATGATGAATTTTTGTTCAACAACAAAACGACAGTAACTTCTGGTTTGTTCGGTAGTAGCTGGAATTTTGATGACAACGGAAATGTTTCAACTGACTTACACCCCGTACATGATTTTGAAACAGCAGGTAACAAGAATGTTAAATTGGTAGTTACTTCTGAATTTGGTTGTAAAGATTCTATTACTAAAGTAGTAGCTGTTAAGCCAAGTCCCAAAGCTTCTTTTGTTAACGGTCCTTTGTGTTC
>CAYPYX010000103.1:0-6674 GCA_964415065.1 uncultured Rhizobium sp. | reverse complement strand
GATAAATGATTTTCCAGGTTTTCACAACGCTCATATACAATTCGAAAGTTCTTTTGGAGAAATTACAAAATTACGAAAGTGGACTCAAGTTTTTTGTCATTTTCTCTTTGTAACAACATTCAAAACAATCCTATAACGTAAAAATAGTGAAAATATTGTACGAGTTAGCCGAAAGTTAAAATTTGATTAATTACCAATGTCACTTTTCCTGCCGATATTGGTCCCCCCGAAAACATTGCTTCACCTTCCAATGTTCCAGTAGCCTTAATTCCCCATATCGTCGGGAACATCAGCAGATTCGTTAATTAACAATGAATCCCCTTCGGAAAATTTGTTTTTATCGTTAGATGCCACCACTAAATCAATAACCGAACCCGTAGGTAGTTGAGTCCCGGGTTGAATTACACTTCCTCTATATAATTGATTTACAATTAGATTATTTCCAATTTCGTCGTATTCAAAACTGATTTTACCTAATTGGAGATTGCGATTTTTCAAGACTGCTGTAGCTAAAGTCAAGCTCATATCTACTAATTTAGGCATTTTAACTTTAGGGCGATTTCCTGTGTTGATGACCAAATAAATGGTTCTTCCGGATTTAACTTCATCACTTCCAGCAGGATTTTGTTCAACGATGGAGAATGGTTCCGCTTTTTCGTTGTAAACAGAATCCACCACTTTAGCATTTAAACCTAATTTTTCAAATTCAATAATGGCTTCTTCATAGGTTTTTCCCACAACCGTAGGAACCGTTATCCGTTGGTTGTGATTGGTGTACCATCCTAAAGATTGAAGCGAAATAAATAAAATAACTACTGCGGCTAAGGCAGCTAAGGCAATATTTAACCAAAAGTTCTTTAGGGGTTTCACGATTTTAAATTTCTTAATTGTTCTCCAAATTTCAATATTTCTCTGATAAAATCAAAAGGCTTGTAACCGTTGATGGCTGCTTGATGATAAATACAGGTTGCAGGTGTCATTCCCGGCAATGAGTTTATTTCGATGATTACAGTTTCTACCTTCCCGCCTTTGAAGATTTTTACAAACGCATCAATACGACAATAACCCGTAACATCCAATGCTTTAGCCACCGATTCCAACGTTTTCCTAACTTCTCTACTGATCCGTTCTTGTTCTTGGGGATCTTTTGAAAAACGAGATGGAGTGATGTTTTGACCTTCTCCGGCTAAGAATTTCTCTTCTAAGCTCAGAATTTCCGATTCCGCCAGAGACTCGGATGGTTCGAAAATTTCGTATTCAACTTCACCCTGTGCATTGATATGAGTTAGCATGCCGCCGGTAACTTCTAAAAATCGCTCACAATCTCCTTTGTCGATGAATTTTTCAATTAAAACCTCTGTTTTTACTGGGATTTCATCGGCTGGAGTTACACCCATTTTTAGAGCAATTTCTTGAGGGATTTCTCGGCTTTCACGAAACAACATGGATAAATAAGCGCGTAAATCTTCTGTGTTTTTGATTTTTCTTACAGCAGCGCTGCAACCGTCATCTGCGGGTTTGGCAATCAGCGGAAATCCGAATTGGTTTGCAATTTCAAGCAATAAATGCTCCGAATTATTTAAAAAATCCAATTTGCTAACCATCCTATGATCGGCAACCAAGAATCCCAAATCACGCAACTTTTTATTGGTTTCGAATTTATTGATGGTAATTTCCGAACTATGTGCTTGAGAGCCATTGAAATAAATACCTTCTTTCCACAAATCTTTTTGTAAGGTACCATCTTCACCTGGACGACCATGAAGTGCAATAAACACTCCATCCACTTCCTTTTTTAAATCCGAAATAGAAATTTTTTCAGGTTTGAAAACTACTTTACCTTCGGTAAATAATTGTGTAATTCCCTGAGTTTCGTTTTGAATGGATTCGATTATGGGATTGGATTGGTAATTCAAAATTTTATCCCGAATGTCGTCGGCATTATCCTTCAACATGATATTCAATGGCAACCGATATAATTGGTACGCACTTGAATCCCCCGCTAAAAACAAGGGAATGGCTTCGAAATCGCTACTTGAACTGATTTTTTCAAATACGTTACGACCCGATTCCATACTGATGTGACGTTCAAAGCTATATCCTCCCATAATCACCCCGATTTTTTTTCTGTTTTCTGGGGATGCAGATAGTTCCTGTATCGCAGATTCCAAGGTTGAAAGTAACGGTTGGTGTTTTTGTCCTTTGGGATGATAATACGTCCTTTTTTTCAAGGAAGTATGAATGATATAAGTTAGGAATTGCGACGGATTCAACCCAATTTCTGCAGCTTGATGAAAGAAAAAGGAACTGGGCATCATACCACTAGTGGTATTTGGATCGTTTAAAAATACTTGACCGTTTTCAGTTACAAATCCATCAATCCGAGCATATACTTCAAAACCAAGGTAATTATATAATTCAGTACATGCACTTCGGATTTTTTCCAGAACAATGCCATCCACTTCGATGGGGGTAACTTTATGACTTAAACCGGGAAGGTATTTACTGCGGTAGTCAAACAACAATCCGGGCTTGCGAATTTCGGTAGGTGGTAGCGCAATCGGTTTGCCTTGTTGATCTTCTACCACAATACAAGAAAACTCCTTACCTCGAATGAGGGATTCAATTAAAACGAGCGACTCTGAATCTTCGGCTTCCAACAAAAGATCGTTTTCCGAATGGTTTAAAAATTCTAATAAATGGTCGGGTTGATGAATCCATTGAGTGAAATTGGGGTCGTCAACACGGGAAACTTGGATAGGTAACCCCAAACCACTTCGAATATCCGTTAACCATTTTATGTATTCAATTTGATCGTCGGTAGATTTTGATTTGAATGCTGCAATTTGGAGTTTCAGTTTGAAAAATGCCAGCTCCATCATGGTGTTGAATTCTTCAAAATCTGCATTTGTTGCAATACTCACACCCAATGAAGATCCTTGGTGTGCGGGTTTAATAACAAATCCTTCGGGGAATTTTTGCAGTAACTCTTGGTGAAATTTTTGTTTTTCGGGGGATGATTTTCCGCTCCAATCGAATTTACTGATTTGGGTAAAGGAATTCACGTACAAGTTACCCGGTTGTTGAAATACTTTTTGGGCGAATTTGTCTATACCTACAGCCGAAGGCATAATACCTGATCCTGTGTAAGGAATTCTAAACCATTCTAATATTCCTTGAATACTGCCATCTTCGCCGAAAGTTCCATGCAAACACAAAAATGCTAAATCAATTTTAGCAGCAATTTCTTCCCAAGTTAATGGTTTACCTAATGATTTCAATAATTCAAGTTGAGCTTCCTTGTGATGGCTTAAAGGAATTGCCGAGGTTGAATTAGTAGTGTTTAAGATGTTTTCTACCATTAAGTTCTCAGCATAAATCTGAAAACCATGGGGCAAATCCGGTAAAAACGAAGCGGGAGGATAAAAATCGCGGATACTTCCTTTGTAAACGAATTCCCAATCCAATTCTACAATGTTGCCAAAACTATCAACAAACAAAGGAATGGGTTCAAAAAGTGACTTGTTTAAGTTATCGTAAACTGTGCGGCCTCCAGCAAAAGAAACTTCGCGCTCACGGGATTGACCACCAAAAAAAATACCTACTCGGATTTTTTGCATCTTATTGCAAAATTAGGTCAAAATGACAGTTACACAACTTCACTTAGTCGGGATTTTATCGTTAATTTGCGGTCAGAATGTTAACTCAAGTTGTATTGTTTGAAAATGACGCGGATTTATCGCGTATTTCCTTGCCTTCTGGTTCCGTTGAAACCTTTTTAGGACATGTGAACAATTCGTCGTGGTTCTTAGAAGTTCTTACTGCCGAAACGTTGACATTTTTTGTAAAATACGGTAAAGAGTCATCTCAATCCGACGAGTTAGAGCGGGTAAGAAGAGAAGGTGCAAAAGTATATAATCGTTGTAAAGAGCTGAAAAGCAGTGATGTGCAATTGTTGGTTGTTCAAAATGAAGAACAAGAAGTTCTGGATTCAAATTTTGGAAATCAGTTAGAAATTGTTTTTGATAGCTTTTGCGAAGGATTTTTACTCACATCGTACGAATATACCGAATTCCTGTCCCCCGAAAAGAAAGAAAAACCTCTGTTGAAAGCCAGTAACGAATGGTCTTCAAGGTTGCAAGTTACTCAAAAAATGGTGGATAGCGTTTGCTTGGCCAGAGAGCTCGTAAATCGTCCATCGAATGTGTTAACGGCAGAAGAATTGGCTGAAACGTTTGCCAAATGGGGCGAAAAAGTGGGTTTTCATGTGGAAGTTTTGCATAAAAACCAAATTGAAAGTCAAAAAATGGGAGGGTTACTCGCAGTAAATAAGGGGAGCCAATTACCACCTACTTTTTCCATTCTAACCTACAAACCGGAAAATGCCATCAACGATAATCCCATTGTCTTGGTAGGTAAGGGAGTGGTTTTTGATACAGGTGGTTTAAGTTTAAAACCTACACCCAACAGCATGGATTATATGAAATGCGATATGGCAGGCGCCGCAGTTGTAGGGAGTGTAATTCACGGTGTGGCTTCATTGAAGCTGCCTTTATATATTATTGGATTGGTTCCAGCTACTGATAATAGACCCGGAGAGAACGCTATTTGTCCTGGCGACATCATCACTCAACACGATGGAACAACGGTAGAAGTTCTAAATACCGACGCAGAAGGTCGTTTGATTTTGGCAGATGCATTGTCATTTGCTAAAAAGTATAACCCAGAATTGGTCATGGATTTTGCAACATTAACCGGAGCTGCTGCTGCAGCCATCGGTCCTTACGGTGCTGCGCTCATGGGTTCTGCACCAGAATCGGTAAAGAGTACATTGAAAAATTTCGGAGATCAAACCTACGAACGATTGGCCGAATTGCCATTATGGAAAGAATACGGTGAAGAGATGAAGGGCGATATTTCCGATTTGAAGAATTTGGGTAAAGGTGCAGGCGGGGCACAATCTGCCGCCATGTTCTTAAAGCATTTTACAGCTTATCCTTGGCTGCATTTTGACATTGCAGGGGTTTCTTTTACTCACAGTTCACAACATTATTTAACCAAAGGCGGCACCGGATTTGGAGTTCGCTTAATTATTCAATACCTTAAAAACTATGCAAACCAGTAACGCATTATTGAAACTAGGAATCACTCAAGGCGACCCAAATGGGGTGGGTATGGAATTGATTTTGAAAATATTTTCAGATGAAAATATCTATAAATACTGTATTCCCGTTTTATATGCATCTCCCAAAACCTTTACTTTTTACAAAAAAGTATTGGAAATGGAACAACCTATGTATCACTTAGTAAAATCCGCTTCGCAAGCCGTAGAAGGGAAACTCAATTTGGTTGTGGGCAGCGAAATGACCTTGGAAATTACACCCGGATTGGCATCCAACGATGCCGGTAAAGAAGCGTTAAATTGTCTAAATGCTGCTTTAGCTGATTCATCCAATTTGGATGCATTGGTTACAGCTCCTTTAGATAAATCAACGGTTGCACATCATTCGCCAGAATTTACCGGTCATACTGGACATATTGCAGCTCATTTTGGAGTGGAAAATTACTGCATGTTCTTGGAAAGTGAAGAAATTAAAGTAGCATTGGCCACCGAACATGTACCCATCGCTCAGGTATCGAGTAAACTGAATGCTGATTTGATAATCAATAAATTGGATGTAGTTTACAATTCATTGAGAGAAGATTTTAATCGAATAAAACCACGAATTGCCGTTTTGGGGTTGAATCCACACGCTGGCGATAATGGTTTATTGGGTAAGGAAGAGCAAGATATCATCATACCCGCCGTAAAAAAAGTTTTTGACCAAGGTCGATTGATATACGGGCCGTATTCAGCGGACAGTTTCTTCGGTAGTGGACAATATAATCAATTCGATGCCGTTTTGGCCATGTATCACGATCAAGGATTGATACCTTTCAAATCCATGGCATTTTATGATGGAGTGAATTTTACTGCGGGATTACCGTTGGTGAGAACCAGTCCTGATCACGGAACAGGTTATGGATTAGCCGGTAAAAATACTGCTGAAACTACCAGCATGAGAAATGCCATTTACGATGCTATTGCTATTGTTCGAAATCGCAAACAATTTGTAGAAGATCATCAAAATCCGTTGCCCTATCAAGAACTTCGTAGAGAACGTTTCCGGATTGATTTTTAATTATCTGAAATTCAGTAGTTTAAACTGTTGTATTTTGGGTTAAACAATTTGAGTTTCTGGATTGATTTTTAATTATTTGAAATTTAGAACACCCAGTAGTAGTTATGTTTTAACTACATCCCGAGCAGGGTGAAAACTCCCTTTAAGGCATGTTATTTAACTCTAACAATAGCGTGTCTAAAAACAGTTGCGACATGGTTTGATCAATTTGCTGGTATTCGTCAACCGTACCTTTAATGCACTCCTGCATCAAATGGTTGTGCTTGGGAAGCAAAATGTATTTAAACAATTTATTGCCGGATTTCTGCTGTAAATTGGGATTGTTTTGAATGGTTTGAGCCGCTTCTTTCGTGAGACTTTCTGGAACTTGTGAATCCAATTCTCCATTAATTATAACACGATTAACCGTACTATTAGACCAATATTCATATGGATTCAATCCTAAAAAGTAACCCATCCAGGTGAGGTTTTCTGCCGACAAAGGTATTGAAC
>CAYPYX010000102.1:0-6728 GCA_964415065.1 uncultured Rhizobium sp. | reverse complement strand
AGCTTTTTATTAATTTAACAATAAGTATTTGGTCGAATTGTGTAGTTTGTCACCTGCTTTTTCGATAAGCTTCGTATTTTTGTGTATCAAAATAATTATGAACGGATTTTTTCATATTCCAAAGGCTAAAAATGAGCCAGTTTACGATTATGCACCAGGTAGTGCACAACGTGAAAATTTAGTTGCAGCATTAAATCGTTTACGCTCTGAAATTCACGATATACCCATGTATATCAATGGACAAGAGGTAAGAACTGGAGTTACAACCGATGTGTTTCCACCACACGATTTGTCACATAAAATTGCACAATTTCACAAAGGAACTGCCGAACATGCTAAACTTGCTATTGAAGCTGCTCTGAATGCGAAAGAATCATGGGAGTCTATGCCTTGGGAGCAGCGTGCTGCTATTTTCTTGAAAGCGGCAGACTTGTTTGCTACAAAGTATCGCTATGATATCAATGCTGTTACTATGTTAGCTCAAAGTAAAAATGCTTACCAGGCGGAAATCGATGCTGTTTGTGAATTGGTAGATTTCTTACGCTTCAATGTTCAGTACATGGCTGAAATTTACAATGAACAGCCTTCTGAGAATAGTCCTGGAATCTGGAATCGCGTTGAATACAGACCCTTGGAAGGATTCGTGTTTGCGGTTACTCCTTTTAATTTTACGGCCATTGCAGGTAACTTACCTACCTCAGCGGCTATAATGGGTAACGTGGTAGTTTGGAAACCTGCTGATACTCAAATTTATTCGGCAAATCTATTGATGCAAGTGTTTCGCGAAGCGGGTTTACCCGATGGCGTAATCAACCTGATTTATGGCGATGGTCCAGAAATTGGTGATGTAGTATTCAATCATCCTGATTTGTCTGGTTTGCACTTTACTGGAAGCACCAAGGTATTCCGTCATATGTGGAAAACCATTGGCGAAAACATTGCTAAATACCGTTCTTATCCTCGAATTGTGGGTGAAACCGGTGGTAAAGATTTCATTTTAGCTCATCCATCTTCCGATCAAAAAGCATTGGTTGCTGCAATAATTCGTGGAGCGTTTGAATTCCAAGGACAAAAGTGTTCAGCCGCTTCCCGTGTTTACATCCCCCAAAGCATTTGGCCTAATATCAAAGAAAACTTAGTGAGTGAGTTGAAAACCATTAAAGTAGGACCAACCGAAGACTTTACAAATTTCGTGAATGCAGTTATTGATGAGCGCGCATTTGATAAAATCGCGAATTACATCGATCAAGCGAAAAAAGATGGAGTAGAGGTTGTGTTTGGCGGAAATTACGATAAATCTAAAGGGTATTTTATTGAACCTACTGTTCTATTGGCAAAAGATGCTCGTTATACCACTATGTGCGAAGAGATTTTCGGCCCGGTATTAACCATTCATGTATACGAAGATGCACAGTGGAGCAATATGTTTAAGTTAGTAGATTCAACTTCAGAATATGCATTAACTGGAGCTATTTTCTCTCAGGATCGCAACGCAATTGCAGAGGCTACTTGGGCACTGAGAAATTCAGCAGGTAATTTCTACGTAAACGACAAACCTACCGGGGCTGTTGTGGGACAACAACCCTTCGGCGGTGGTAGAGGCAGTGGAACCAATGATAAAGCTGGTGCAAAAGTGAATTTATTGCGCTGGACTTCTCAAAGAACCATCAAGGAAACGTTTAATCCTCCCGTTGATTACCGTTACCCTTTTCTAGGATAAGATATTTAACATAAACGGTACTTTTTACTGTGATTTTGCGGATTTCAATCTCCTCGCTGAGGGGTGCGGAGTCCGCATTTTCGCTTACAGCAGAGTCGGCCATTGCATACATCCCACGTTTGTACCAGTAATTTTCGTTATCCATGGTACTTGCATAAATCTGTGATTCATTGATCATCAAAGGCATGCCTAATTTGCTACCTGATGCTTCAACCATGGATTTGGCTTTCATTTTGGCATTTTTAACTGCGGCAATTCGTGCCACGTTTTTGAAACTATCCAGTTGGGTATGATTTAGTTTATGGATGTAGGCCAATTGAATATCAATTTCATCGAATTGCTCAAACAATTTGCTTACCAACGGCGCATTGTTCAATATGATTTCAAAGTTTTTGGAGGAAATAACATCTTTGTTCTTTCTACGAATAACGGTAAGATTTGAACTCGCGTCTTGAAGGGTCAGTTTATTGTTGGGGATGCCTAATTTTTTCAACGCATCTTTTAATTTCGCCTCCTGTTCGGCAACGGTTATTTTTTTCTTGCCTTCGTAGCGATCCATTAATGTAAACCTTACGACAATCTCATTGGGTGCAATTTCAAATTCGTTTTCACCATTGACTTCAATGCTCGGTGTTTGGATTTCAGCAAAACGTAAAATGGGTGATCCAGATGAATTGAAACCAGAGTTTGCGTTTCCTGATTGTCCGTTCATGTTGTTCGATTGCTGTGCTACTGAAACACTTGCAGATGATAATAGGAATAGGGGTAAAAAAAGTTTTTTCATAAATATATTTCTCTAAAAATAATTTGGGTTTTTTTTATACTATTAATTGGGTGGTTAATACTGTTGAATCGAAAAAGGTAAATGAAAAATATTGAAGAAATTCGTTCTGGAATTTGCAGTTGAATTCGTTTTATAATTTGAATTGAAACTTAATCGTTTAGAATGGTTTAGCCAAACGTACCAATCGTTGATTTAAAACACTTTTACGATTTACTTACAGGGAAATCCTTCTAAAACTTGAATGCAATTCTGAATATCTTCATCGGTAATATTTAGATGCGTTACCATTCGGATTTGCTGGGGACCAAAAATGGCTGCGTGAATGGCATTCTGTTTTAAGTAAGCAATGAATTCTTGTGGAGAAACCGATTCAATAAGTTTAAAAACCACAATATTGGTTTCAACCGGAAGAATGTCTTCTACCCATGCCTGTTCTTCTAAGGTGGATTCCAATAGTTTTGCACGAATATGGTCGTCTTCCAAGCGTTGAATGTTATTTTTAAGTGCATACAATCCAGCTGCTGCGAGCATACCCGCTTGTCGCATTCCTCCGCCCATTACTTTGCGTACGCGTCGAGCTTCTTTTATGAATTCATGATTTCCAATCAAAACACTACCTACAGGAGCGCCTAATCCTTTGCTGAGGCATAATGAAATGGAATCAAAAATTTGACCGTATTCTAAAGTATTTTGTTTTTTGGCTACAATAGCGTTCATCAAACGTGCACCATCCAAATGCAGGGCGAGTCCATGTTGAATGCAAATCTGTTTTATTTCTTGCATTGTTTTAAGATCATAGCAACTTCCGCCACCGCGGTTGCTGGTATTTTCTAAACTAACTAAACGGGTGCGGGCACGGTGAACATCATCAGGATTGATTAGAGGTTGAATTTGTTCGGGGGATATTTTTCCAAACTTGCCCTGAATGAGTCGCGGTTGGCAACCCGAATTGCGGGCTATCCCGCCGCCTTCGTAGTAATATATATGTGATTCGGCATCACAAATCACTTCATCTCCGGGTTGGGTATGGACATTGATTGCGATTTGATTGGTCATGGTTCCGGAGGGACAGAACAGCGCTGCTTGCATCCCAAAAAGTTGAGCAGCATACGACTCAAGTTCGAGAACGGAAGGATCTTCCCCAAAAACATCATCTCCCAACGGTGCTTGGAACATAATATCTTTCATTTCAGCGGTGGGCAACGTAAAAGTATCGCTGCGCAATTCAATGGTTTTCATGAAAGGGTAAATTTAGCAGGAGTTTTTGTAATTTTTGTGTTATTAAAGGAATAATCGATGGATGCATCCATACGAAAGCTAATTTTTATGATTAGATTACATTAACAAAGCTTATAAATTCATTTTTAAAACATTGATTGTTTGAAATTAAGAGTCCTTATATCAGCAGATAGAATGATTTTCAACTTAAAATGAATCAGGTTTAACAATTCGATAATCGATGAATTATTTAACTTAAAATACCTCCATATGACCAGAAAAACACTCTTAATTTTTGTATTGTTTGCTTTTGGCAAACAACTATTATCGCAAGAATACAACTTATCACTTCGGGTGAAAATAGAATCCTATATGGACGGAATTTATTTTCATAAAGGAGAATATCGAAATCACAATTATTGGGTAGGACCAGATATTTATAAAACTTTTTACATTGCTTACAACGACACAATTTCTAAATGGGTAATTGGTCGATGGACTGGCGATACTAATGTTATGGAAGAAATTGCCAATTTTAATTCTAGTTCTACGAATGATTATCCATTGACTGGGTGGCCTGATAATATTCGGGTAAGAATTGATGCTCCAACCTTGCTGTATTCAAGTCAAAAATTTGTTGAGGATAAATTCAATACTGGAAGCTTACCAGACACCATTACAATTCAACACAACAAAAAAAGAAAGCAATCTTTTGCAGGAAAAAAAGGAGAAGATTTAATAGCAAAAAATTTGGTACAGGTAAGTTCATTGCCATCTGGTTTAACTGCGCATTTATTGCATGTAAATGATTCTACACTTCGATTTTGGTTATCAGGAAATGCTAATTCACATAAAGTAGATTCTAATTTTACCTTAATATTTACCGACGATGCTTTTAAAAATGGCGGTACGCAAGACAGTACGTATGAATCGATTGTAACTTTTAAATTAGACTTTTACAATGTGGTAGAAGTAGGGGTGAAAAATGCTTCCTACACAAGTATAAGTGATGCTTTAAAAGTGATTTCTAACGACGATGTTATTGAAGTTGGAGAGGGCATATTTACTGAATATCAAATTACGGCCCCAACAAATTTGGACAGATTTAAAATTCGCGGGAAAGGCCCCGATAAAACTATTATCCAAGCAGATAGTTTACCTAGAAATGCTGTGGGTAGAGTTTTCGATTTTACCGGTTGTGATTCGGTATTATTGGAAGATTTAACCATTCAAAATGGATATGTTACACAATCTCCTTTACGGGGTGGTGGTATTTATATGGTAAAAGGACATTTAACATTGAGCCATTGTAGAGTAATTCAGAACGAAGTATTTGCAATGAAGCCACAAGGACAAATTAGAGGAGGTGGAATCTATGCAGATCGTGTGAGAGTGATCAATACTGAAATATCAGAAAATAAAGCATATTCAGAAGTTTATCCCTCAAGTGCTGCTGGCGGAGGTATAGCAGCTTCCAATGAATCGCAAATTATCAATACAACCATTTCTCGGAATTTTTCAAATAAATCGGGCGGTGGTGTGGTAATCAGTGATAATAGTACAAAAACTACTTACATCAGAAATAGCACGATAACGAATAATGAAGTTAGTCACGGCGAAGGAGGTGGAATAACTGGGTGTTATAAAGTGGAATTTGAAAACAGTATATTGCATAACAATCACGCTTATGATACAACCACCAATAATATAGGTTATATACAATTAATGTATATTAAAAATTCGATTTTGAGTGATGTGAATTTAAGCAAGTACTTAGTTTTGGGGGAACATTCACTTCTGAAAGGAGATCCCAAATTAGATACATTGAAGTTCAATTGTGCTGATACACGTACACATGCCTTGCTTGCTGGCAGTCCCGCAATTGGGGCAGAAGTACCAACAGAATACACACAATTTCACGACCAGAGAGGATATCCCAAGAAAAAAATTGGAGGAGATATAGGTGCACATGAAAACAACAGTAAATTGGATTTTAACATTCCAAAAGATACCATTTGTCGGGATACTAATTCTACATTGGTGTTGATTCCAGGTGTAATGAGGAAAGGTATTTTTGAGGGACGAGGAATCTCAAACGATACCTTCGACGCATCGAAAATTAATAAGAGCGGCTATGTGTATATTACTTACAAATATTCGGGACTGAACTGCGATAACTTCTCAAAAACCGACAGTATTTACGTTCGATTATGCAACAGCGAGGAGGCGCAAGAGGAACCGTTGAATGTTAGTTATCATCCCAATCCAACCGAAGATTTTTTGCAGATTGAAGTGTATAATGATAACGAAATGAGCATACAAATTTCCGATTTATCTGGTACCAAATTGTATTCAGAATATTCGCCCGACAGTAAAACCGAGGTAAGCATGGCGTTGCTGAAACCTGGATTTTACATATTAACGGTGAGTGCATCGGGTAAATCGGTGAGCAAAAAATTTGTTCGGTTATAGAGGGGATTTAAGTTAAAATTCAAATTATACTACGGAGTAGATTTTTGTCATTGCAAATGGAGGGTTTGACTTACTTTATTGCGTATCTTTCAACAATAATTCATGCAAGATTTAGTTCAAATCAGTAATTACTTTAATTCATTGTCCCCTCAAAAAAAGGAGGAAATGGAATTCATGCATTTCCATATATTAAATGAATTTCCAGGAATATACATACGATTTCTTGATGGTAAGAATGATGCAGGAAAAGTGGTAAGTAATCCCAATATTGGTTACGGAAGTACTGTAATTAATTATTTGGATGGCAGCTCCAGGGAATTCTACCGGTTTGGTATCAGTGCAAATACCTCTGGAATATCTGTTTACATCATGGGAATTGAAGACAAAAATTATCTGTTGAATACGTTTGGAGATCGTCTGGGGAAAGCAACAATTACGTCGTATTGCATTAAATTCAAATCCCTAAAAAACATTAACTTCGATGTGCTGTTGGAGGTGTTTAGAGGTTTGGTGGGGTAGTGGTTTGGGGTTAAG
>CAYPYX010000101.1:0-6761 GCA_964415065.1 uncultured Rhizobium sp. | reverse complement strand
TTATGAAACCACCCCGCGCTCGGAACTGCGCATCTGAACATATCGGTAAATCAGTACGTTAAAATTACAGTTGTTCTTTTGCAACATCTGTTTGCGATAATGACGAACCGTGTGCTCACTTTTACTCATGATCTCCCCGATTTCCTTTATCGAATATCCCATAACCGATAATTGTAAAATCCTCAACTCATGAGGTTCTAATTGCAATGGTACTAACTCGCGACTCATTATTCTTGTTGACTTCTGGGGATGCTTCGATTTTCTCAAAATCATGAACCCTCCGTCTACACAATACTAATCATGCCCAGTCAAATCCACAATAGTACTTTTTTCTCATTTTCAGCAACTTGAATGACATTCACTTGACAAATGGCTCATTTTTTTGCTTTTCAGAAGTTATGAGCCAACTTGATGAACCCACATAAATATAAACTATTAACAGCCTAACGCTATTCTGCACGCAGATATTCTTCCACTTTCTGCTGGTAATATTCATTTAAATTGGCTGGTTTGCGACGTAAATTTTCACGCTCTTGCAATTTTCTGCGTGTTTCCATCAGCAATTCAGGAGGAACACTTACGGGCTTATCTTGGCCATTTTGAGACTCGCGCTGCTCTTCATTGCCTTGTTGCATTTGTGCTTTTTCGTGTTCCAATAAACGAGTCATAATTTGCTTCTGTCGCTCCATCGTTTGAGGTGTAATATTCCGATTCACCACATCCCGCTCCAATTGCTCCATCATATTTTCAGCTTCTTGCAATTTTTGAGCAGCACCCGAATTCCCATTCTTCAATGCCTCTTTCTTCATTTCTTGTATGAGTCGACGTAACTCCTCCTGCTTGAGTGCCATTTCGACTAATTCCTGGCTTAACTTACGACTATCACCCTTGCTTCCACCACTGCCCTGTTCACCTTGCTTCTGACCTTGTCCCTCCCCAGATTGCGGCTTCCCTTGTCCTGATTTTTGTCCCTTTCCTTGTTGTTGCATTTGTTGCAATTTTTCGCCAAGTTGCTTTTGTTGATCGGATAATTTAGCACCTTTACCGCTTTGTTTTTGCTTTCCCCCACTACCTGATTGACTGGGATTAGAGCAGCTTTTGTTGCCTTTAGAGTTTTTACTTTGCTTTTGTTGAGACATTTTTTGTTGCACGTTCTTTAAACTCTCCATCAACATAACCGCCAAATTATTAAATCCGGTCATGGCATATTGTTCATGCATAGCAGCTTTGCCTATGTCGCGGACTTTTAATCGATCCAAAGACAAGGCTAAATGATCGTTAATTCCAGTAATTTCTCGTGTAACACGGTCTGAAACCATCGGTTGTCGCTTAGCCAATGCTCTCAAGCTATCTTCAATACTCAAGGATAATTCTTGCACCAATATTTGTTCACGATTCAAAGCCAAAACACGTGGGTTATCGCTTTTTAAACCATTTAACTCCGTAAATATTCGCTCTTGCTTGTGCGAAACTTCAATTAAATTCTCCAATAAGGCTCGCAGCGACTGAAGATCCTCAGCAGTTTGAGCTTCTTTTGATTGTTCTAAGCTTTCCTGCATCTTTTCCTGAGCTTCTTTCATTTTTTCAGCTGCTTTTTTCTGATTTTCTGCAGAATTTTGTTTTTGATTTTGATCAAGTTTCTTTTGGGCTTCTTGATTTTCCTGCTTGGCTCCTTCCACAGAATTTTCTCCCATTTCCAATTTCATGGGATTTTCTAATTCTTTATTCTGCATTTTCAGCTCTTCCATCTTTTGTTCGATGGACTTCAATTCTTCTTGTTGTTTTTTTAATGCGTCTTGAATGGATTGTTTTTGTGCAGGATCTTTAGTATTGATATCTTTGGTTTTTTCTGAGAGTTGCTCTTCCTTTTTACTCCACTCGTCCATTTTCTGAGCCTGCTCTTTTATATTTTCTTCTAACCGCAATTCTTTTAGTTGTTCCATTAGCGATTCCAATTCTTTCTCTTCGCTTTGAAACACCCGATTGATTTCATTCATTTTATTCTGAATTTGCTCTTTCGGGGGATTTTTTTCCATCAAATCACGCAATTCATCCAATAATTTCTCCAGCTTTTCATCCTTCAATCGATCCATTCGCTCTTTCAATTCCTCACGCCTCTCCTTTAATTCGGGATCCGCATTCTTCATTTGCTCACCCAACTTATTCAGCTGTTCCTGTTTTTGTATGGCTTTTTGAAGTCGATCTAACTGCTTTTCTTGTTTGTCTAACCAATCACTGATCTTTTCTCTGTTTTCAAAATTTACAGAATTCGATTTACTCATGGATTCCTGCAACTTTTTAGACTCTTTTCTTAACGACTGAGAAGCATTTTGAAATTGTTGTAACTGATTTTCTACTTGTTTGTGCGCCAAATTTTGATCACGCATGGCTTCCAATTCCGATTTTCTCTTCAAACGGTATCGCTCAGTTTGTATGGTTTTAGGTCCATTTATAGCATCATTGTCAGTTACCGTAAAATAACACTCCACCGACTTTCCTTCAGGTACTCCGAGTTGCTCTAAAGCGATAGAATGAGAAAATAAACCGTCTTTTGAAAGCGACATAGAAATACTTCGCTGCACCGATTCTCCTTCAATTTTATAGTGAAATTTCACCCCAGTTACGGCATAATCATCTTCCGCGAAACCTGAAAAATAATGCCAATTAGAGTTCACACTATCAGAGGTGTAATCCAGCTGTATGGTCGGATTTTCGTCTTCAATGATCTGAATGCTGGTTTGAAAGGGTTCATTCAATTGAGACCATTGATTGCGTTTATTTTTTTTCAGCAACAACGCTGTTAAATCACTGTTTTTTAGCGCATTAACTTGCAGTTTCACGCGACCACCATCGATCTTCAACTCCTTCCAACCGTTTCCTGTTTTTTCGTGGGATGCGAGGTTGTTATACTTCAATAAATCCGCTTGTTTTGCCCCGAAATCAAAAATCAATTGAGTGCCTTTCGGAACAGCACTCGGTTGAAATGGATCCAAAGTTTCTGATTTCTTTTGAGTGTACGCTGGATAAATTGCACGAAGTTGTATATCTCCCCAATGAGGTTGAGGATCTACCGAAATTAACCGCTCCAAATCCGTAAAACCCGCCGCAGAAAACTGCATTTTGAAATCCTTTTTTAAATTGCGCAATGTTATGGAGAACACTCCAGTATCACTGGGTGCTAAATCCATAAGATTTCCATTTATTGAAACTTGAGCCTGCGCAGGAATTTTCTTCCCCGAAAAACTCAAGAGAAGTTCTAAATCTTCACCTTCCTGAACATGATCTACCGAATTGACCCAAATAAAATCAAAAGGGGCCTTTTGCACGAATTGCTGATCAAAATTCAATAAGCGTTGAGATGCAGCTGAAATATTCCGAGAATCATACAACCCCCAAATAAACAAAATCAACAACACAGCCGATAATCGTAATACGTGGGTTTTAAATGCTTGTGGATTCAACGCTTGCACGAATGAAAATCCTTTCAATCGATCACTTTTTTGCTGAATGGCTAGCAGCATCAAATCGCGATTCATCGAATTCAATTGATGTTCCGTCTCGTTTGCAGTTTTATGATACAAATCCTCTAACTGCAAATAATTCAAGAGTTGATCTTGGATTTCAGGGAAATGGTCCCCAATAATTTTTGCAGCATTTTCATAAGAAAGCGTGCCTCTTTGTCCCCACAAACGCAATAAAGGTATTCCTAAATGCCAAATGGCACCCAAGATCACCCATCCCCAAAAAACAAAAAACAAGGTACCTCGAGCGGCCGACTTCAACCAAAAAAAGTACTCGATATAATTTAACACCAAGAATATAACCGCAAATTCTAACAAGTAAAATGCTGCACCCAAGATCAATTGTTGCGAATGGTATCGTCGAATAAAATCCGATAGTTTTTGCTTAATACTCGATGCGTTTGCCATGTAGACGAGAAGTCAATTTTACAAGATCACAAAATAATAAAAAACAACCACATTTACAGAGTATTTCGATGAATATTACCCATTAAACGATCGATCAAAATAGCGGTTGCAACCGATGCGTTTAAACTTTCGGCACCACCACGAGCAGGTATGGTTATGGGATGATTAATCAATGATTTCAACCCATCACGAATTCCATGTGCTTCTGAACCAATTACTAAAAAATATGGACTTTTAGGTGGCTCCACGTTATAAATGGATTCACCATTTAGGTAGGCCCCGTAAACAACAGCAGTAGCAGAATTAACTTGTTCCTTCAGCCATTCTTCTAAATTTACCCGGGGAGTTTGAACTCGTAAAAACGAACCCATACTAGCAGATAAACATTTGAAATTATATACATCTACACAATTTTCTGAAAGCAACACCTGATTCAATCCGTACCAATCTGCGATTCGTAAAATGGCTCCTAAATTACCCGGATCAGATATTCCATCCAAAATTAAATTCATGCCTAACTGTGGCTGAAACGGTGGAGTTTTCGGAATTTCAACGACCGCCAGCACTCCTGGAGGCGTATCAAATTGCGACATTTTTTGCATGTCTTTATTTGAAACTTGATCCCAATGATCACCCACTCCATGTTTCTGAGCATACTCAGAAGTGAACAGTATTCGCACCACTCGGAGGTCACTGTGGAATACTTCCTCTACTACTTTACGGCCTTCTACAAGGAATTGGCCATATTTTTGTCGATATTTCGGAAGCTTCAGTGAAGCAAACTGTTTTATTTCTTGTTGTGATGTCATCTTCCCGCTACAAATATGCAATTTTATTTCCCAAAGCCCTCGGTGTTGTTTTGGGGATTTCGCTTTTTTTAGGGGGATGTGGGGTGCGTAAAATCATTCCTCAGGATCAATATTTACTCCGTAAAAACAAGGTTAAAATCATTTCAGAAACGCGAATCGATGGCGAT
This sequence comes from uncultured Rhizobium sp., assembly GCA_964415065.1. GTDB lineage: Bacteria > Bacteroidota > Bacteroidia > NS11-12g > UBA955 > VMCP01. The sequence goes on along the minus strand of CAYPYX010000101.1, from coordinate 1,856 downwards.
TACAAAGCTCAAATTCTTCACCGAACCAATAAACGGGTGCTTTTCAATCAACTACCCATATTTCTTTGGGTTCATGCATTGGGTACGAGTGTAAAGCATCCCGAACTCAACGACTCCATAGGTTGGAGAAAAAAAATGAGGTATAACCTGGGAGAAGCCCCAGTAATTTACAACCCTCAACTTGCTCAAATCTCTGCCGATAACATTAAGTACTACCTATTCAACAAAGGGTATTTCGACGCTACTTGCACTTATGAAGTAAAAACCCGCCGAAAAAAGGCTTATGTAACCTATACAGCAGTTGCTAACAAACCTTATACCATCCAAAAAATTGAATACGATGCGCCCGATTCATCTATGCTTCAAATTGTAAAAACGGCGACCCAAAATAGTGGATTGTTTCGCATGTATTGGCCGTGCAATTTGAATAAATTCAGCGAGGGACAAGATTACATTGCAACGCAATTGCGGGATTCAGGCTTTTTTACGGTAAGTTTGGAATCCATAAAATTCGAAATCGATACCAATCAATTCAATAAACATACTAAAGTCAAAATTCGATTACTTCCTCCCACAAATTCTAAAACCCACAAAAAATATAAAATTGGGAACGTTTCGGTGTATTTCAATACCAACAAAGACTACTTGCTTAACAACTACCCACAGCGAATTCAGTTTCCAGGTTTGGATGTACAGCTGAATCATTATCCCCTGAAATCTAAAAACTTCCCCAAAATCATTACCATCGATTCAGGTAATTACTTTTCCCAAAGTAGATGGACTGAAACGTACCGCAAATTATCGGAATCGGGATTGTACTCAGGAATTGATATACGTCAAACCATCGATAACGACAGCGGAATTATTCGTCCATTAATTTATTTGAAAACCTTCCCGAGATTGAGTTTTTCTACCGAACCCCAATTACTTTATTCGCCACAAGGTAGCTCGGGATTGAACTTCATTACCAGTCAACAACGAAGTTTTGGTTTGGCTGGAATTGTATCGTTTTCTAACCGGAATGTATTTGGGAACGCTGAATATTTCAAACTTTCATCCATCACTTCGTATGAAGCAATTTTTAAACGCGATAATCTTTCCGAAATTTTCACAGGATTACAACAGGGCTTGGTTGCGAGTTTAAAATTACCCGGTTTGAGTGCACTGGATCGAGTTAAAGTTCTGCGTCAGTTTGATCAAAAAAATACGTTATTGAGTCTGAGTTATCAATACGAGCAAAATATCAATTTTACCCGAAGTTCACTTCCCGCTTCATTATCATTCCAATTCATAAAACCTCGGTTAAGTTGGTTTATTACGCCACTTGAAATCAGTTACAACCGAAATATCGTTAGTCCCGAATTTCTTCCTCAATTACCCAAATTGGACCAAGAATTTGTTCGACGCGTTTTTACCGATCAAATTATTACCCCTGTAAAACTCGGTTTTATTTACTCCAACAGTTTGTCAAAACCCGGCCAGACATCCAAATTTGTTCGCTTGGGTTTTGAAACCAGCGGAAATTGGCATCATCTGTACCGCAAACTGTACGAAAAGCAATACCGAGATGATAGTGTTTACAATTTATTTGGTGTCAATTATTTTCAATACTCCAAGATCGAAGCAGAGTTTCGATTGAAGCGAAATATTGACGAACTGAACGGAATTGCGTTTCGATTTAACTCCGGCTTAGCTATTCCTTACGGAAATAGCAATTTGGTTCCCTACGATAAGCGTTATTTCATCGGGGGAAGTAATAGCTTGCGAGCTTGGCAACCGCGTACATTAGGACCTGGGAATACGCCAAAAGGAGTTGCATCAAGAATTGACCGGTCTGGAGAATTACTTTTGGAAGC
>CAYPYX010000100.1:0-6780 GCA_964415065.1 uncultured Rhizobium sp. | reverse complement strand
ATTTCAACAACTTCGGGATCAGAATCGTCCAAAAGTTGCACCAATGAATGCAATTCTGAATCCGAAGTCATACAATTATTTCTTTGTTGATTTAGCCGTTGATTTTGAAGCACTAGTCTTTTTAGCCGGTGCTTTTTTAACAGCTGTAGCAGATTTTTCCTTGGTTGTGGTAGTTTTTTTCTTTGTTGAACCCTTTTTAGCAGGTGCAGATTTAGACTGAATTTCTAAAATCTGGTCGTAGGTTATTTCTTCAATTCCAACACCTGTTGGTAATTTCAAATTCTCTTTCCCAAATTTTATAAAAGGACCATATCTACCCGTCTGAATAGTAACATCCGCATTTTCTGGGAATGTTCTAAGAATTTTCTTCAAATCATCTTCCAATTTCTTTTGAACCAATTCAATGGCTCTTTCCAAGGATAGATTTAAAGGATCTTCAGCTTTTGGAATACTTACAAAGGTATTTTTAAATCGAACATACGGTCCATACATACCCTTTCCCACTATCAATTTTTCTCCAGAATATTCACCCAATTCAAACGGAAATGCTTTTTGTCCACTTTGTTCTTCAATCATATTAAACAACATGCGTGAATCCAATTCCATGATGTTTAGATCATTAGGCAAATTAATATATCGATCTCCCCATTTTACATAGGTTCCATATCTGCCTGTTCCCACTTTTACGGGTAAATCTTTATATTCTAGTTCCTGTGTAAATAATGCAATTAATTTTAATGCATCTTGCAAGGTAATTGTTTCCAAACGTTGAGTAGACAATAAACTAGCGAATGCTGGAGTTTCCGTTTCTTCTCTAGAACCAAGTTGAACTATCGGTCCGTATCTTCCCATACGCGCAATAACGGTCATTCCTGTCAATGGATCTTTGCCTAACTCTCGTTCTCCGGAAATAATATTGGAAGACTCATTCACTCTATCTAAAGTTGATTGAAAAGGTCCATAAAACTCTTCCAGCATTTTCTGCCAACCCTTTAATCCATTGGCAATTTCATCAAATTCTTTTTCTACTGCAGCTGTGAATCCATAATCCAAGATATTATTAAACTTGGAAGACAAAAAGTCAGTAACAATCATTCCAATATCGGTTGGAAATAATTTGTTTTTTTCTGCACCGAAGTTCTCAGTTACTGTAGATTCAGATATTTCACTGTCTTTCAAATGCAATTGAATCACTTCTCTTTTGGATGCAGGACGTGATTCTGATTGAATATAACCGCGCTTCTGTATAGTTTGGATGGTTGGCGCATAGGTAGATGGTCGTCCGATTCCCAATTCTTCCAATTTTTTCACCAAACTCGCTTCTGTATATCTTGGAGCATGTTTGGTAAATTTCTGTGCAGCTAGTACTTCTTTATTTTTGAGATTCTCTCCTATTTTCACTGCGGGAAGCATTCCGGCGGTTTCATCATTTTCCTCGTCGTCAGTGCTTTCCAAATATACTTTTAGAAACCCTTCAAACTTCAAAACTTCACCTTCGGCTTTGAATTTTAAGCTGTTATTAGAATTCGAGATGGAAATGATGGTTTTTTCTAATTCCGCTCGCGACATTTGAGATGCAATAGCGCGTTTCCAAATCAATTCATATAGCTTTTTTTCCTGTGGTGTAGTTCCGGCACTGTGGTTATTGAAATAGGTAGGACGAATTGCTTCGTGTGCTTCTTGAGCGTTGTCAGATTTAGTTGAGAAGTTTCTAGGGTTTGAAAACGGTGATCCGTATTCATTAAGGATTTCATTTTTAGCTCCTTCGATTGCAGTTTGAGACAAATTTACAGAATCTGTTCTCATGTATGAAATGAATCCGTTTTCATACAATTTCTGAGCAATTTGCATGGTTCGAGATACATCGTAACCCAGCTTACGCGACGCTTCCTGCTGTAAAGTAGAAGTAGTAAACGGTGGTGCTGGATTACGGTAAGCGGGTTTAACCTCGATATTATCAACGCTGTATGATGCACCTTTTAACTCATTCAAAATGACTTTAGCCTCTTCTAAGGTTTTGCATTTTTTATCTAACTCTGCTTTTAAAATCTTACCAGAGGCTGTTAAAAATTCAGCAGTTATTTTAAAATCGGATTGAGAATTAAATGCATTAATTTCTCTTTCTCTTTCTACTACTAAACGCACCGCAACTGATTGTACTCTACCCCCACTTAAGCGATTTGCTTGAGCTTGTACAATATTTTGCCACAAAGTAGACGATAAGCTGTAGCCTACAATTCTATCTAAAACTCTACGTGCCTGTTGTGCATCAACCAAATGGTTATCTATGGTTCTAGGATTTTGTACTGCTTTTTGAATCGCTGGTTTTGTGATTTCGTTAAATACAATTCGCTTGGTATCCACTTTTTGAAGGTTTAAAACTTCAAATAAATGCCAAGAAATTGCCTCTCCCTCGCGGTCCTCGTCCGTTGCTAACCAAACGGTATCAGCCTTTTTCACCATTCCCTTCAACTGACTAACCAGTTGAATTTTATCGGGTGATATCTCATATTTGGGCTTAAACCCGTTCTTTATATCAATGGCATCTTTCCCGTCAGCCAAATCACGAATATGTCCCTTACACGATACCACAGTGAAATCTGCACCGAGAAATTTCTCAATGGTCTTAGCTTTTGCAGGTGACTCAACTATTACGAGGTTTTTCATTCAATTTTTTTCGCAAAAATAATGGGTTATTGTTCAGAAATTCAAAAGTATTATTCATTTCCGAAAACAATAGCTCGTGTAAACGAGCCATTGGAATTTTCTACTTTTAAATAATACAATCCAAAATTTCTATTGTTTGGTGCTTCAATTTCAAATTCATGTTTTCCAACATTTAGGTCTCCTTGAAAATAATTCTGAACCATTCTTCCTTGAACATCATATAGAGTAATTTTTGTATTTTCTAATGGGATGGACGTTTCAAACGACAAATTTGTTGCGCTCAAAGCAGGATTTGGTTTTAATTCTACTTTCATCTGACTTTCGTTGAACAAATTATTTCCAGCATACCATTGCGACATATTGATGTTATCAATATAAACAGGATTACCTCCCCCACTTAAAACATCAATTCTAAAAATAGCATTTTTTGCAGTTCCAAATCCCAAGCTACTTAACGATGCAAGTCCTTGACGTTTCCATTCCGCTTTTGAAGTAGGTTTAAAATTACTTGCATAGGGCGCAGAAACACTATAAGCCAGTGCTGAGCCTGTTCTTTCCCAAATCTTTTCAAAAGTTCCACCGCAATCTGTTGAAATGTAAAGCCTCATGGTTTCAGATACATTTGCATTGGGTTGAACGTAAGAACAATAAAATGTAAATTTTGGTGTTGTACCTGTTGGAATTTGAGAAATATCAAAACTCTTTGTAGTGAACGAATAAACAGTACCCGGAGTTGAACCCGTGGTAATATTTGCCACGTAGCTTTTAGATCCTGTATATGCCGCATTTTGAGTTACTTGAAAACGAGTAGCTGGGGGTGATTGGTGTACAAAACCACTCAGAGTAGTTGGATCACCATTTTCGAAACCTTCTTCAAAAGAGGGCTGGCCTTGTGAAACTGCAGGCAAAATGGTAATGTATCCCGTTTTGGAGATGGAATTAGTACCGTAAGCGTTTTGAACAGTCAATGCAACTTCGTATGTGCCTGGTGATTGATAAACCACTTCGGGAGATTCAAGAGTTGAGGATGGTGTAGCTGCGCCTTTGAATGTCCAAGATCTTACCGTTGGAATTCCTTTACAAGAAAGATCGTAAAATTTAATGGGCTGACCAGCACAAGCAATTTGACTTGAAGCAGTAAATTCTGCTACAGGAGCCACATTTTGACCACTAACTCCTGTAGCCAATAAATTTGAAGCGGCTACGTTCGAATTTCTAGGTGAACGAGTCAAATAGTAATTCATGATGTCGATTTGCTGAAAAGTGAATGCCGCCATACATTTACCGTTGGAATAATCCATGTAGTTTTCCCACATATCTGGCAAATTAGGAGAATCGGTGGAACATGAATTACCATTTGCTGGACAATTTGCATTCGTAAATGTTCCTTCTACTGGAGGCGTGTCATCGCAATTATCACCATCAGAACATCCACCTTGAAACGTATGAAATAATCCCAACCAATGTCCTACCTCGTGGGTCAGGGTTCTACCGTCATCTGTTCCGGCTGCAGTTCCTATACTTCCTACGCGATCATGTCGAATAACAATTCCATCGCGCGTAGTACCACCAGTAGCAAATGGGAATACAGCATAACCTAGAACGGTTCCGGTACCACTACCTTCGGTTATATTGGTAACCACCCAAACATTCAAATATTTTTTATAATCCCAATACGCTAATTTTTTTACCGGTTCACTGGTCATATCCATATCCACTCCTTGCGGAGAATAAATACGATTTACGCCATCAAAGCACTTACCATTTGGATCTATTTTTGCCAATTCGAATTGAATATCAGCTGAGCCCGCCACATTAGTGAACGCCGCTCTTAGGTTCTTCTTATTGGCATTGGTGTAGGAATAATCTTCATTAAGAATCCTGATTTGATCTAAAATTTGTTCTCGTGAAATATTTTCAGGTCCACCCGTATGAATCACATGAAAAACGACAGGAATTTTATACTTGGCTGCCCTTTTTTCAATAGTTTTGCTTGCTCGAAGTGCTTTTATCTCTTGATTGGAAGATATTTCACGACTTTTAATATTGGGGTCTTTCGCCAACTGTTGTTGGTAATATAAATCAGTTCCACATGAATGTTGTGTAAATCCAATTTGAGTGCTCAAAATAAACCCAAGAATCAGTACTAACTTTCTCATCTCAACTGCAAATAACGAAGAAAGCAATCGGTTTATGAAAAATTAAATGTAAAAAACATTCCATCTTTTAGATCTTCTTCGGGCCATTTTACGAAATGGAACTTGGTTCTGTCTATCATTTACCGAATAATATGGAGAAAATGCATTTTTAAAATGTACAAGTTGAATAGCGTAATATTTCTGAGTAATAGCAACAATATCGAACCTAATTTCCTTCGTAGTCGGATATAAACTATTGTAATGATTTGCACATGTTAAGATGGATCTCTTTTTTTCATTATTGACTTTATTTTCTGGTGTAATGGGGTTGTAAAATTCAGACCTGTGGTGATGAATAATGGCATTCAAAGGCTTTTTTATTACCCTCGATTTCACTTCAACAAAAATTCTATATTGGTCCGATTCAATAATTATATCTAGTTCTTTATGTCCAAAAAACCAATTCACCGAAAGCAAAACATAACCATTTTGTTCTAAATATTTGATTGCATATTCTTCGGCTAATTTTCCGGTGGTTCGATTGTTTTGAGTCAGTTTTTCATTGAAGGATTCCATAAGATGTTGAATGTTTCAAACAAAATTACTTGACTTGAGTGCTGTTCCTTTTGTATTGTACTATTTTTGTAGGATGAATTTTTGCGAAATTCACCAATTAAAATTCGAGAACTACGCTTCAACTTGGGAAAAACAAAAACAGATTTTTCAAACCATGATTGATCAAAAGCGATTGGGTGAAATTCCTATGCAACATATTATCCCTGTAGAACATCCTCATGTATATACTTTTGGGAAACACGCCAAGCAGAATCATTTGCTCATTGCTAAGGACTTTTTGTCTGCTTTGGGAGCTGAAACTTTTGAGATTGAACGTGGTGGTGACATTACCTACCACGGACCAGGGCAACTAGTTGTTTATCCATTATTGGATCTGGAGCAAATTGGAATTGGGTTAAAAGACTATGTTGCAGGTATCGAATCATCAATTATTCATGTATTAAATCATTACGGCATCCAAAGTGGGGTAATTAAAGATCGTGTTGGAGTATGGGTGGATATTGGAAAACCTAACGAACGAAAAATTGCGGCGATTGGGATTAAAAGTTCCAGATACGTTACGATGCATGGATTGGCATTAAATGTGAACACAGACCTAAGTATGTTTCAACATATTGTGCCTTGTGGCATACCGGATAAAGGAGTTACCAGTTTAAAAATGGAATTAAACGAAGAAATTCCACTGTTTGAAGTAAATCAGTTACTCACCACAGAAATGTGTCGTATTTTTGCATTACGAAAAAAATGAAAAAGTCGAATTACATCTTATTAGGCATTTTAGCCGTTTTCTTAATTTTTGGAGGTTACGGCTGCAACAGTTACAATTCTATGGTTGATTTAGATACGGAAGTTGAAAAATCTTGGTCAAACGTGGAAGCACAATACCAAAGGAGAGCTGATTTGATCGAAAAATTAGCGAAAGTGGTAGTTAAAGCTGCAAAAACAGAGGAAAATATTTTAAAAGAAGTAACGGAAGCTCGTGCATCAGCAACAGGTGTCAAAATTGATCCAAGTAATTTAACTCAAGAACAATTAGCCGCTTTCGACCAACAACAAGCTCAATTAAACTCTAAATTAAATAGCAGCTTGAGTAAGTTAATGGTGGTAGTAGAAAAATATCCTGATTTAAAATCCATACCTCAATTTGCACAATTGAACGATGAAATTTCCGGTACAGAGAATCGTATAAATACAGCAAGAAGCGATTTCAACGAAGCCGTAGCCAACTACAACAAAAAAGTACGTCGTTTCCCCAGCAACATCATTGCTTCGATGTTCGGGTTTGAAAAACGAGATGGTTTCAAATCTAAATCTGGAAGTGAAAACGCACCCGAATTAGAAATAATGGATTAATTATGTTTGAGCGATTTAAACGTTTAAATAAATTTTCATTGGCTGG
>CAYPYX010000099.1:0-6792 GCA_964415065.1 uncultured Rhizobium sp. | reverse complement strand
TGGGGTATTTTATATCGAGGAAATGTATGGTTGTGAATAGGTTGACTGAATTTTTGAAGGTATATTTGAGGGGGGACTCTTTTTGGGGAGTACAAATATGAGATATTCAAAGTTAACGGTATTGATTATTGCAAATGGTTTTGCATATCATTGCTTTGGTAAAAATTTTCCGGATTCGTCTTTAAGATTTTGGGGGAAGGTTTCAGGAAATAGCAGTGCTCATTATTTTAATAAAACTCCTCAACCGTATAAATCAGAGAATTTATTTTCCGGGGGATATGAAATCTCTACGGGATTTAACAATTCAGCGCTATCACTTTCTATTGGTTACCGGAATCACTTGTTCCGTTTCAGGCAGTTGAATTCAGTATTAGATTCGTCCAACGGGTATGGAAACTTTGCCAATTACAATTATAACATTGAATCTATTCCGATTCGATGTCAATTAAATTCTAATTTTAGGACCTATTCGGTAGGATTTAATTTCGGATTGGCTCTAAATTGGGGAAGTTTCAATAAAGTTGTTGTTACCACATTACCTAGCACCGAAAATACATTTTATCCCAATAAAGCTCAAAAGTGGGAACAGGGAATTAATTTATCTTCAGGTTTTTCAATAGAAAAACACTTAAATAAAAAATTTACCGCAGGTATTTCAATGGAATTATTATATGACTTAACCCCAACGTATAAATATGAAAATCCATCTAAAATAGCTGGTCATAGAGATTACTTGAATCCGTTCAGCTATTCACGAACCAGTTTTTTGGGTTCAATGTATTTGGTGTATTGGTTTAAGGAATAGTGTACGCCTTTTTCTTGCATATTTAGATTATATTGTATTACATTTGAAGTCAAGAACAACACTAAGGATAGCATCCTTAGTCCGACGCCTCTCTACAGAGGCGTTTCTCTTTTTTATTGGTTTTAACTTCATTGTTGATATAACTTTCATTTATTTTCAGATTTTGATTTCTTTTAGATTACCGATTAATTTTAATTTTCAGTATTTTGTAGTTGAGTAATCGTTCAAACTTGAGTTAACTCAAAAATAGTATTATTCTATGGTTTGTCCTTAAATTGTTTAAATAATGTGTGTAACGGCGCAAAAACCAAGATAGATTTAGATTGAAGAGAAAATGCGTTATCAACACAAGACTATTCTTCAGAGAATTAATCTAAAAGACGAATGGGATTCTCACCTAGCTCAACTTATCATAAATTCCTAACCGATTATATATTTAACCTGAAAACACATGAGCTAAGGTTAATTTTAACGCGGTTATTGATACTTCATTTTTACTATTAATGTTGCATTTTCCCAACATTGAAAAATAATTCATACATTAATGATGGAAATTTACTACATTTGAATTACTTTACAATGTTGACATAAACCAACATTATACACTAAAAATAGACTTAATGATGGAAAAAAGTATCAAATATTGGCATGCAATGAGTGATCCTGCTATTTTAGAATTGCTGGGAAAGTACATCCAACAAACCCGATTGCAACAAAACAAAACGCAAGAGCAAGTAGCAACAGCGGCAGGCCTCAACCGCTCAACTGTAGTGCAAATCGAAAATGGTGGTGGTGGTACAATGATATCATTTGTGCAAATACTTCGCGCTTTAGAGCAGCTACAAATCCTTGAGAATTTTGAAGTAAAGCAACAAATCAGCCCATTACAGTTGGCGAAACTGGAACAAAACAAACGCCAAAGAGCAAGCGCCAAAAAAGTCAATCAAAACAAAAAAACTAAAAGTGATTGGTAATGATTACAACTGCATACGTAAATATTTGGAATAAGCGAGTTGGGGCGATTGCATGGGATGAAAATAATGGATTGGCTTCATTTGAATTCGAGCCATCTTTTCTTACTAATAACTGGGATTTATCACCACTTAAAATGCCAATTGACGGTGCGGCAAAACGGGTGTTTTCATTCCCAGAATTAAGGAGTACAACAACATTTAAGGGTTTACCAGGACTTTTAGCCGATGTGCTACCCGACAAATATGGAAGCAGTTTGATAAACGCTTGGTTGGCAAGTAATGGTCGTCCTTCGGATAGCATGAATCCAGTAGAACTATTGTGTTTTATTGGTTCACGAGGGATGGGCGCATTGGAATTTGAACCTGTATTACCCAAGACTACTAGTGGAGCAACAAAAATTGAACTGAATAGTTTAATTCATATTGCACAGGAAATACTTACTGGTAGGCAACAATTTAAAACCAACTTATCAGCAAATAAGGCGAAAGCACTAAATGATATTTTAAAAATAGGTACTTCAGCAGGCGGAGCTAGAGCAAAAGCTGTTATTGCATTCAATCCCGACACAAATGAAATACGTTCAGGTCAGGCAGATGTCCCCAAAGGATTTACGCATTGGTTAATAAAATTTGATGGGGTTTCAGACCAGCAGCTGGGAACTTCATCAGGATATGGTCGCGTGGAAATGGCTTATTATTTAATGGCAAAGGAAGCTAAAATAGAAATGACCGAATGTAGACTATTTGAGGAAAATGATAGAGCACACTTCATGACAAAGCGTTTTGATAGAGACCATGAAAAAGGCAAACTTCATGCTCAGAGTTTTTGCGCAATAGCTCATTATGATTTTAATGAGATTACATCATTCAGCTATGAGCAGTTATTTGAAACCATGAGAAGTATGTTATTGCCGTATACGGATGCCGAACAACTTTACCGCAGAATGGTATTTAACGTAGTGGCACGAAATTGTGACGACCATACAAAGAACTTTTCTTTCATCATGGATAAAACCGGTGAATGGAGGTTAGCACCAGCTTACGATGTTTGCCACTCTTATAGACCTGGAAGTACATGGGTAAGTCAACATTCCATGAGCATCAATGGCAAACGTCAGAACATCACGCGAAATGACTTATTGCAAATAGCCCAAAAGATGAACATCAAAAAAGCCGATTCAATCATTAATCAGGTACAAGAAGCTATTAGTAAATGGGATGACTTTGCAAATGAAACTTCTGTAACAAAGGATTTGAAAGAGGCGATTTCAAAAACGCTACTGCTTTTGTAAAATCGACTTGATACTTATTCAGTTATATGATTGTTTTTAAAATCTGGTGATTTAGAAGAATTCCTTAGTCATGTTAATTTAAAACCAATTCAAAAAAAGGCTTTAGTTATTGTACATCCTGATGGCCACGGCACTCAAAACGATCTTGACTTAATCATTGGGGACCTAAATAAACTTGAATACAAACACCACGTATTTTCTTTCTAAATTTCCCCCATTTTGAATACTTTTAAAATACAGATATTTTACTGATTCTAAGTCCCTTTCCGGAAATCAACCGCAATTAGAATTTCAGGCAGTTGAATTCATTCAGCTATTCTCGAGCCAGTTTTATGGGTTCATTTTATTTGGTGTATTGGTTTAAGTAATGGTGTAAAAAAAGTGCAATCCATTAATAAATGTTAGATTCTATTTAGCAACCTTACCATGTAAAGATTTAGAAGACCTTCTTTAGGATTTGGGCTCAATTATGGATTTACCAATCAACTCTTCATCTTGCAGATAACCAATGCACAGTCCTAAGCTATTAGCGCCAAATGTGCCGCCATCACCTACGGTGTAATAACGCTTCTCCACTCCCCTGGGCGTTTTAAACGTGAGAATTACTCGAGTGCCCATTATATTCTTCTTGCGGTCCCTAGCCGAAAATTTAAACTTAACGAATTTGTGGACCTTGTTCACATTGATAAATAAAGCGTTGTGAGCATTATCGCCTTCAACAGCACCACCCAATGTAATATAAACGTCTTGATCTCCATCGTTGTCTATGTCGCCAAAACTAACCCCATGTCCTTTTTGAAGATGTCCCATCCTGGATTGATACGTAACTTCCTTAAAACCATGACCTCGGTCGTTTAAAAACACGCGATTGGGAACCAACGTACTGAATGCGAATGCCCCAGTACCGGCATAAAAATCCATAAATCCATCGTTGTTCAGATCTCCTGAATTGAGCCCCATGGCGTAAATCATTTTATCGATGTTCCACGCTTTTGATGCATCATTAAAATGTCCATTTCCTTGATTCAGGAACAATCGGGTTTTTTCAATTTTTGTGGGGATGCCCAACATCTCCTTCCCTACATCTTCTGCCAAAAAATCTAAACGATCCATCGGAAAAGAAGTCACTAAAATATCGGGAAAACCATTTTGGTCAAAATCTGTAACGATGGCGGGAAACGACATGATTGGATGGGTAACACCTGCTGCTTTCGCTCGGTCTTGAAATCTTACCGATCCGTCTTTTTGTTTACCCATATTCATGAAAAGATGGTTCTCTTGACCCAAACATCCCAAGAAAAGATCTACCCAACCGTCTTGGTCAAAATCGGCAAAGTTTGCCGCCTTCGCATATCCAAAATTACCTGCCATACCCCATTCCTTTGCGCGATCCGTAAAAGTTCCATCGCCGTTATTGATAAAAAGTTCACAGGGATAATCATTGTTTTGATTGTTCTCATTGGCAATAAAAACATCCACCCAACCATCGTTATTTACATCACCCCACGACGCCGTTTCTGTGGGAGCGAAATTCTCGCCCATTCCCGCTGCAAAGGTCACATCGCTGAATGTTCCATCGCCGTTATTGTGCAATAAACTATTGGGCCACTCGCCACCCTTATCGAGCCAAGCACCCCTAAGTAACAGGATATCAACATTTCCATCATTGTCGTAGTCGGCCTGTTTAGCATTCAAACCGCCTTTAATACCCGTGAGTTGTGCTGAATCCGTCTGCTCATAAAAGCCGCCTTTGCCGTTGTTAAAGAACAACCGCACCTGGTCATACAGTCCGTATGAACTGCAAAAGATATCCAGATTTCCGTCGTTATTGAAGTCTTCCATTATAGCTCCTCCCGACAATCCATTGACGTCCAAGCCGTAATCTTTTGCTACATTTTTCAAGGGTAAAAAGTCTTTCACGGGTTGGTCTTGTGCACTAAAATCTATGATTTTTTTCGGGGGAAGTCCGTTTGGATACTCTCCCAACGTCATGGACGCAATGTTCATGAGCCACCTAGATTGCACATCATCAGGATAAACATCTGTAAGTTTTCCAAAAATCTCCAAAGCCTTGCTCGAACCGTACTTTTTACGATGCACAGCATCTTTATGAAACGGAACAATGCAGCTGTTATTGTTGTGAACTGCTACACAATTATCGTTCTCCCCGAGTCGCAGATAGGCAACAGCCAGGGCATCAAACAATGGCTTAATACCTTTCAATTTTATTTTATCGTCTAAAGTTCCAGGAATTTGTTGCAGCAATGCTTCCATTTCACGGATACTTTCTTCGGCAGCTCCGCTATTCAATAATTGATTCGCGTATTCCAATGTCCATCTAAATTGTTGATTTTGGTTTTTGAATTTCGGGGGATTGGCCTTCATCATAGCAGCCCTTTTACCGCTCAAAAAGTAATTAGTTTGAGGACTAGCCACTTGGGTCAAACTGTCGAGAACCTGCACCATTCTGCGATTTCCGTCAAATCGGTTATCGCTTACTTCAGAAGAATTCGATTTGGATAAATCCGAATTACAAGAAAGAAGAGTAAAAAATAATAATATACTAAATAATCTCATAGCCAACTCACAAATACTGGGGTAGCAGTATTTTTATTAGCTTGAAATTATATTTAATTCTTTTGCATTTAAAAATTATGGAATATTAAATTTCATTTTTTAACAAGTAGAAGACAGATATTATTATTTAGATTCACTATACTCAATAAAAGAGTCATTTCAACTAAAAAAAGGCAGTTTTACATCCCCCAAAAAAGGAACTAAAGAAATTTATTTGAAATACATATTTTTTTCGTAGTATTTTATTCACTTGCTAGGAATGATTTAAACTTCTGATAATCAAGGCAAATCGCACACTTTTATTCGATAATACCTTGAAATTCTCACTGTTAAAAATCCTATCGGTCAAAAATCCGTTTTTTAAATTGGAAAAAAAGAACGGAGATAACCAAAATGTACATGCTCATACCTGAAAAAAAGTAAAAGCTTGAATTCCCATTGGAAACACTCGCTTGGTATAAGTTGTACGTCCAAAAGGCTGGAATAATTGAAAAAATGTACTTGGTGTAACCCGAAATAAAAAATGACAGCAAGGGCAATAGTAACACTAAATCTACGCCTTTGAAAAAAGCCATTCCTTCGATTTTATTCTTTGCGAAGGTTGAAATAATCAAAGTAATGAATGGTGCTGTTAAACCATATTGAATGGATAATAAAATTGAATTTGCAAATCCTGGATAAGCAATTCCGCTTAGATTAATCATAAGAAAAGCACCCAGCGTCGAAAAAGTTGTTGCAAATAACAATCGATACAGAATGAAGTAGAATGGAGAGATGGGCAACACTCTGATTACTTGCAAAACATTTTCGTCTTTCTCATCCAAAATAATGAATGAAACAATAAAGCCAAACATGATGGCTGTTTGAATACTTGCAAACATCATCATCATTGGATGGTATTCCTGAAGGATTGGGTATTGTTGGGTGACGTATGGAATAAAAAAACGCACGAATGCAATTAGAATAATGGGTGCGACGAGAAAAACTGTAAGGGTTTTATCTCTGAAAATTTGTCTAATGTCGCTATGAATGAGTGAAAATATCTTTTTCATTTGAATACATTTTTTGTGATGGCTTTTTTGGCCCAAGCAAAAGTGAGACCCGCCCAAAAAAGGCAAACTGAATAGGTAATTAAAATTTCGGA
>CAYPYX010000098.1:0-7033 GCA_964415065.1 uncultured Rhizobium sp. | reverse complement strand
GATTACGAATCACAGGTAGTTTACGACGAACCCAACTTCAAAGTCTATGTTGGGCAATATGCATCTACTACCGAAGCAGATGCCGCCTATGCCGATGTGAAAAAGCTTTTCCACAATGCCAAAAAGATTCGTATGGCAATCAAGGTAAAAAAGAATCAATAAACTATCTTTGAAACTTATTTTCAACGAATCCGAAGCGAAAATTTCATGAAAGCGGATCCCAAAATTCAAAAAATAAAAGAAGAAGTTCGAGAAATATTCACCCATTTCTTAGAAGCAAACAAACAGAGAAAAACTCCTGAACGCTACGCTATACTCGACGAAATTTACTCATACAAAGACCATTTTGATGTAGATCAACTATACATAAAAATGAAATCCAGAAATTATCATGTAAGTAGAGCGACCGTTTATAATACTTTGGATCTTTTGGTTGAGTCAGGCTTGGTAAAAAAACACCAATTTGGTCAAAATACCAGCCATTATGAACAGGCTTACGGATACAAACAACACGATCACATGATCTGCAATCATTGCAAAAATGTGATGGAATTTTGTGATCCTCGTGTACAACAAATTTCTTCCACTATGGGGAAACTACTCAAATTTGAAGTTTCTCACCATTCTTTGCATCTTTACGGGAATCCAATTACGAATGAAAATGGAGATTGCCTCCAATGCAACAAAAAAATAAACTGAAATGATTGACGTGATATTAGGCCTCCAATGGGGCGATGAAGGTAAAGGCAAAATCGCTGATTATCTTACTCCGAATTATGATTTAGTGGCTCGTTTTCAAGGCGGACCAAACGCAGGACATTCGCTAGAATTTGAAGGTAAAAAGTTCGTATTGAACACAATACCTTCGGGAATTTTTCGTAAAAACACCCTAAACCTGATTGGCAATGGCGTTGTTATAGATCCCGTTAGATTAAAAGAAGAAATCGGTCGAATTGTGAATGAATGTCCCGATTATTCTTCGCGATTACTCATTTCCAAAAAAGCCCATCTTATTTTACCTACTCATCGCATTCTGGATGCAGCTTCAGAAGCAGCGAAAGGAGAGGAAAAAATAGGAAGTACACTGAGAGGTATTGGTCCAACTTATAAAGACAAAATTGGACGTTCGGGTTTAAGAGTCGGTGATATCCTCGAATCTGATTTCCTTAAAAGATACCAAAACGCCGTTAACGAGCATTTAAAGCAAATAGAGTTTCTAGGTTTTACTCAATTTGATCTTGAATCGGAACAAATTGCCTTCTTTGAAGCGGTTGAATTTTTAAAAACGCATCAATTAGTGAACTCGGAGTACCTCATTCACGACATGATTTCCCAAGGGAAAAAAATCTTAGCTGAAGGAGCTCAAGGAAGTCTTTTGGATGTTGAGTTTGGGACCTACCCGTTTGTTACTTCCTCCAACACACTTACCGGAGGAGTTTGCACAGGACTAGGTGTTGCACCTAAGCACATCAACAAAGTATACGGTATTTTCAAAGCCTATTGTACCCGAGTTGGCTCAGGCCCATTCCCAACGGAATTAGACAATGAAACGGGCGAAAAAATGCGTCAAATTGGTAATGAATTTGGTGCAACTACCGGTAGAAAACGTCGCACAGGTTGGTTGGATTTAGTTGCACTTAAATATACTTGTATGTTGAACGGTGTTGACGACCTTATTATGATGAAGGGTGATGTTTTAAATGGTTTTGAAGAACTTAATGTAGCCACCTCTTATCGCGTAAATGGCGAAGTTTCAAGCCAAGTTCCAGCAAATCTTTGCAGTGCAAAAGTGGAACCCATTTATGAATCTTTCCCCGGTTGGAGTACTGAAATGAATCTAACTGCAGGATTTGATGCTATGGATGATACTTTTAAAAACTATGTAGATTTTATTGAAAATTATATTGGTTCAAAAATATCGGTAATCTCTATGGGACCCGGTCGTGATGAAACCTTGACTCGTTAATAAAGCGAGAATCTCAACTATTAAATTTATGAAAATTGTTTGCATTGGACGAAACTACGTGGAGCACATCCATGAACTAAACAATGAAGTTCCAGAAGAGCCTGTTATTTTCATAAAACCTGATAGTGCATTACTTCGAAATAATGCTCCTTTCTTTATTCCTGATTTTTCAAAAGAAGTTCATTTTGAAGTTGAATTGGTATTAAAAATCAAGAAAATTGGTAAACATGTACCCGTGCAGTTCGCTATGGATTATTTTGATGAAATAGGCTTGGGAATTGATTTTACTGCGAGGGATGTTCAATCGTACCTAAAATCAAAAGGGCTGCCTTGGGAGAAAGCAAAAGGCTTTGATCACTCAGCTGTGATTAGCCCATTTCTTCCGATTTCTAATTTCAATTTAAGTGATCTGAATTTCCGTTTAGAGAAAAACGGCAGTGTAGTTCAAGAAGGCAACACCCAACAAATGATCCATAACTTCAAGCAGATCATTTCCCATACTTCAGAATATTTCACATTAAAAATCGGTGATTATATTTACACTGGCACACCCAAAGGCGTAGGTCCAGTTACTTCTGGAGATCATTTAGTAGGATACATTGAAAACGAAAAAATGTTCGATTTTAAAGTGATGTGATAACAAAAAAGGCCGCTTAAGCGGCCTTTTTTGTTACTCGGAATACCATTCTAGTATCCCTGAAAAAATTCAATCAAATTATTGCAATACAATTTTCTTAATTGCAGTTCTTCCCAAATTATCTTGGATAGATACAAAGTAAACACCAGTCAAACCAGCCACTTCTACATTTACAGAAGCTTCGTTCGCGCTCAAGCTACGAACAACACGGCCGTCAAGACTTAATACATTTACTTTTGCCACTTTGCTACCTGCTAATGAAACAGTGAACATACCAGAAGCTGGAACTGGAGCTAATTTAACTTCAGTATTCAAATCAGCAACTTCCAACGTTCCACCAATTTTACAAGAGTTGTATACGTAGAAAATAGTTACTGCATTTCCACTTGTACGAGTGTAAGTTCTATTGTAACTACCCAAACCATTAGAAACTAAACAAGTACGATCTGTTGTATCTGTAAATGTTTCTCCGTTAGTTTGAGGAGTCATTTTTTCGTTAGCAAATTTGTACTCGAAAGACTCAGGACAAACACCTTTCACTGTAGCTTCGTAGAAGTTAGTACTTCCGGAAGTTTGAGTCAAAGCGATTGCACCTGACTGCCAAGCTGGAGTAGTGAAGTTACCCATTACCCAAACAGTATCAGCAGCAATTTCGTTCGTCAAATCTACTTTAAATGTGATATCAGAAGGAGCAACTGGTGTACCAGAGCAAGGAACGTCTTTACCAAAACAACGAGCTGCTAAAGTAGTATCAGAATGTGCAAAAATCTTACGATCAGATCCACCCTCCCAGTTTACAATACCTTGCTTCAACTTACGGAACTTATGAGCAATTTCAACACCTGAGTCCAACTTAACAGTGATAGCCCAAACTGAACCAGAACCTTTGGTCAATTTATCTCCACCAGCCCAACCGTTGATTTTACCACCTGCGATATCCACTTCATCAAAATCACATTCAGCAGCCATATCAACTTGGAATGTAACATTGTACTGTGGAATTGCACGTGAAGGACACGCGTCGCATGAACCGAAGCAAACTTTAGACAATTCAACATCAGCACCGCTTACAGAAAGACCACGGTTGTTGTTGGTTGCGCAAGAAGAAGGCACTGATTCATCTGAACCCCATGCGTTACCGTTTATGTATTTGAATTCGTATGAACCGTCAACCAAGCAAAGGATAACCTCATGAACTTTATTTGAAGAATACAAATTAGCCATTGCTGTTTTTGCAGGATCCCAACCTTGTACGCTACCAGCTAAATGAACACCGTTGCTGCTCACAGAAGCTTCTTTTGCTAAATCAACAGCAAAACGCACCGCATGTTGACCAGCAGGAGCTGCTTTACCGAATTGGTATGCAGGCAACATCATTGTGTCGCTACCAGAACCTGTCCAAAACCAACGATTATCGTTTGATTCACCATTGTTTTTGTGACCCTTTTGAGAAATTGCAGGAACTCCTTCTGTGGAACCCCAATCGTTTCCGTTGATGAATTTGTATTCAACTACGGAATTCTCATCGCACTCAAAGTACGCTGAATAAATGTCGGTTGACCCTTCTTGAGTCAACGCAGAAGTTGATGGACTCCAGCCTTGGAAGTTACCCGCAACATGCACGCCATTAGATGAAACTGTTTGGCCATTCATGTCAACAGAAAACTTTACCACTCTCTTTTGAGCCATCGCTCCAACCGCCGTCATAGCAGCTACAGCAAATAGTAATAGTTTTTTCATGATGTATTGAGTTTAAGTTAATTCGGTACAATAATACCGAAAAAGTGTCAACATGACAATAACATACTTACAAAAAAATTAACTTTCTTTGTATTGTGAATCGTTTTTTGGGATTAAAATCATCTGGATTGCGCTTAGCGCTAATTATTTTATCATCACAAGTTTACCTTTCCTTAGAAGGACAATTTTTCCTCAATTGGTTTAAACCCAAAGGAACTCCCGCTCCCCGAATGGATATATATCATGTAGCTCCCCCTCATTGGTATATTGGATTTGATGAACCCGAACTTCAAATCATTTTACATGCTGAAAACGCAGATCTTTTTGAAATTCAAATGCAAGATTATTCGGGAGTTGAATTCGTTTCAAAAGTAAATTCAGCGAATCGACATGTTTGCTACATCAATTTAAAACTCAGCAAAAACACTTTACCCGGAACCCTTACATTTACGGCAACTCCCATCTCTTCGACTCAACGCTATGCGAAACCATTTTCGTTTAAATACGAACTAAAAGCACGAGCGAACACACTTCCCCCGAAAATAACATCACAAGATATAACCTACTTGATTTTCCCTGATCGTTTTGCCAATGGAGATGAGTCCAACGACAACGCCGATGTGCAGTTTCACGAAAAAGTGAATCGCAAAGAACTAAAACATCGACATGGAGGCGACATTCAAGGGATTATTGAAAAACTTGATTATTTGCAAGACTTGGGAGCTACCACTCTTTGGCTAAATCCCGTACAAACCAACGACCAAGACAAGGAAAGTTTCCATGGATATGCCATGACCGACCATTACGAAATCGACCCACGATTTGGCGGGAATGCCGCATACTTAAACCTATCAACTGAACTTCAAAAGAGAAAAATGAAGTTAGTGATGGATATTGTTCCCAATCATGTAGGCAATAACCATTGGATGTATCAATTTTATGATACGGGTTGGTTCAATTTCCGAGATACCTTTTTACAGACCAATTTCCGAGCCAACACCACGATGGATCCATATGCTTCCGCATCCGAAAAACTCATCAACACAGATGGGGCTTTTGTTATGACCATGCCCGATTTGAATCAGAAAAATCCACAAATGGCCAAATATCTAGACCAAATGTACTTGTGGTGGGTGGAGTATGCACGTTTATCTGGCTATCGGGTTGACACGTACCCTTATGTTGATGCAGCGTACATGAATCATTTGTGTGAATTGCTAGAGAAATACTATCCTGGATTTGTTATTTATGGAGAAACATGGGTGGAACAAACAGCTACACAAGTAGCATTTACTAAAAACAACATTAAAGGTTTTGAACAAAACAAACTACCAGGCGTTACGGATTTTGTACTTTGTTGGGCTATGCAATCCGCAGGAAACAAAAACTATGGTTGGTTGGAAGGATTAAATAAAGTCTACCAAATTTTAGGCGAAGATTATTTGTATGAAGACCCCAATAAGAATTTAACGTTTCTTGACAATCACGATTTATCGCGCATATACTCGGTAGTTAATCAGGATTTTAATGCTTGGAAACGAGTTCAAATGTTGCTTTTCACGCTGAGAGGTATGCCTTGTATTTATTATGGAACTGAAATTTTAATGGGTGGAACAACGGAGAAGAGCGATGCTTATGTTCGTTTTGATTTTCCTGGGGGATGGAAGAGCGACCCGGTAAACAAATTCAAATCGACCGGACGTACATCCCAAGAAAATGAAGCTTTCAATTATTTACGAACACTTGCGAAATACCGAAACAGCAATTCGGTATTTCTAAATGGAAAAACCACACAATTTGCTGGTAAAGACGACACGTATTGTTATTTCCGTTATAACGACAAATCCACTATTTTCTGTGTTTACAATCAAAAGAAAGACGAGAACAGAGTAGATATGAGACGTTTTAAAGAACGCACTCAGGGATTTTCAAAAATGAAAAACATTTTAACCGGGGAAATTATTGAAATCCCCAAATACAGCTTGGATCTAGCTCCGGAAGCTTCTTATTTATTCGAACTGATAAAATAGAAGGTTCGAACTGAATTAATAGTAGATCAGAGCAGATGAAATAGAATTTTGTTCGGATTAAATAGAATATAAGACCATATAAAACGCCCCTTATTATAATTTTCTCAGAAAGATATGGGCGGTTTTGTTTTCGAATACTATTTTGACAAACGCCTGGATTAAAAACCCAGGCATTTATCGTAAAAAGTTAAAATTTCTTATAATTTCATCATGGATTCAAACAATCCAAGGCGTTCTTTAAGCTCATCTAGGGTAAGCGAAGCCACTCTTTCAGTGCCAAATTTTTCAACACAGAAACTCGCCATCGCACTTCCATAAACTACTGCTGACTTCATTGCATCAAAATCGGTTCTACCCAAACTTGCCAAGTATCCCACAAAACCACCGGCAAAAGTATCGCCTGCCCCAGTTGGATCAAAAACCTCTTCTAAAGGCAATGCTGGACAGAAGAAAATCTGATTTTCTTCTCCGAACAATAGCGCACCGTGTTCTCCTTTTTTGATGATTAGGTATTTGGGTCCCATTTGACGAATAACACGCGCAGCTTTCACCAATGAATATTCTCCAGAAAGTTGACGAGCTTCTTCATCGTTAATGGTAAGCACATCCACTTTTGAAATAACGGTTTTTAAGTCCTCCAATGCAATATCCATCCAAAAG
>CAYPYX010000097.1:0-7187 GCA_964415065.1 uncultured Rhizobium sp. | reverse complement strand
CGCATGGAGATACGGGTTTAACGGGACGGAAGATAGTGGTAGATACGTACGGGGGCAGTTGTCCGCACGGAGGAGGAGCATTTTCGGGGAAGGATCCGAGCAAGGTAGATCGGAGCGGGGCGTATGCGGCGCGGTACATTACGAAACATTTGGTGGCTGCAGGTTTGATGACTAAGTGCAACGTTCAGTTGTCGTACGCGATTGGCGTGGCGGAACCGACGTCGATTCACATTGAGTCGTTTGGAACCCATCGTTGTGATTTGCGGGAATTACAGGAAGTGATTTATTGGTTATTTCCGGTGAAGCCATTGGACATTATTGAGAAGTTGGAATTACGCCGGCCGATTTATCAAGGCACAGCGAGTTACGGTCATTTTGGTCGCGAGGACTTCCCCTGGGAGAAATTGGATTCTCGAAAGATAAAGGTCTTGCAAGGGGTGACTGGGATAGTAGTTTAAAGGGAGATTACTTGGATTATAGTTTAAGGTTCCAATTTGGAACTTTAAACTATAATTTGTTGGTTGGAATAAGTTTATAATATGTAAGTAGTCAATTATTTAGATTTAATTTGCATATAAAGATTTGGATTTTGTGTAAGACAAACTACTTCAAAAAGATTAAACTTGCAAAACATGGTGAAAGGAATCGAATTCGAGTTTGAAGCAACGGTATGGGTTCACGCAAGTGATAACCAGGGAAATTCCAAAGGGGGTAGTTGGCATTTTGTGACTTTACCAGTGGAATTATCCTTGGAAATCCGTTCGCAGTTGGCTTGGCAGGAAGAGGGTTGGGGAAGGTTGAAAGCTACGGCACAAATCGGTTCAACGTCCTGGAAAACTGCCATTTGGTACGATACCAAACACGGTTCTTATTTACTGCCAATCAAGTCAGATGTCCGCAAAAAAGAGAATATTGCGGTTGGGGATTTAATAAATATCAAATTGTGGGTGTGATGGGTGGGAGGATTAGAGAGAAAGTTGATTATCCAACAATTCTCTTTTCATCAACCGAATATCGCAATTTTAATGTTCCCGTATGTTTGGTTGCCCACTTTTTTAGTTCCTGTTATGTTCTGGAGTCATGTATATGGAATTAAGTTGTTGAAAAAGAAAAGTATTATTCTCGATTAATTTTCGGGCCTTATTTGTTTTCTTGGAAAAATGTCTTAAATTAGTAGACAAATGTCTAAGGGTAAAAATAAGAAAGGTCTTGATTATTCTGATTCAGAGTTTGATATCCGTTTGATGAAGGATTTATTGGAAATTTACAATACCATTCCCGTTAAAAAACAGGGAGAAAATAACTCTAACCTGGAGCGTATTTTTGAAGATAAATGGACACTCATCCAAATAATACGCAATGGTGTTCCTTATTCCTTTTTTCAATTTATCCAAAAATATTTGCCTCTGTCTGAACAGGATTGGGCAGGTCTGTTGGACATCTCCACAAAGTCGTTGCAGCGATACCGTTCTACGGAAAATTTTCAGTTCAAGCCCATACATTCCGAAAAAATCATTGCCATGGCGGAAGTCACGCAATTGGGTTTGAGGGTTTTTGGGGATAATGATAAATTCAAACTGTGGTTAGATACTCCCAATTTTGCGTTGGGGCAAATGAAACCCATTGAATTACTGAAAGATTCATACGGTAAAGAGTTGGTAATCGGTGAATTAACTCGAATTCAATACGGAATTTTTGTGTAATGCAGGTGTTTCGTTTATCGAGGGAAGCTTTTGCTTTGCCACTGTCCGGAAAAGGTGCTGCTCTGAAGGGAGCACGATGGAATTCCCCAGGAATTGAAATGATTTACACGGCCGAAAATCGTTCGTTGGCCATGGCAGAAGTGGCTGTACATCTAACTTGGGCCACCATGCCACAAGATTTTGTTATGTTAACCATCGAAATTCCTGAGGCTGTATCGCGGACTGTTTTGGAACCGAATTTCCTTCCCCCGAACTGGAAAAACTTCCCTCATAATACGGCAACACAGAAATTAGGCGATCAATTCATTTTGGAGAACAACCATTGTCTTATGTTTGTCCCATCGGTTATAACCCCCGGAGAATTTAATGTGCTAATTAATCCGAATCACGCTGATTTTTCAGAAATAAAAGTAGTGAAATCCGAACCATTTCCTTTGGATTCTCGGTTGGTGGGGTCAAATTTCTAGAAATTTCATTGTTGATTTTATTTGAATCGTCAAGTTGAGGCATTTATTATCAATGGATTTGCTTATGTTTGAATTTATTGGGATCACAAAAGTTGTAGATTTAAATGCACTTAAATACAGTTGCTTTCATAGATTTAGAAGTTAATTACACTCAGAAAAATATTCTAGATATAGGTTGTATTAAAGGTAATGACCAAGTTTTTCATAAAAATTCCGTACATGAACTTTTAACTTTTATTAAAGGTTCTGAATTTATCTGTGGACATAATTTTATTAAACATGATTTGCAATATATTGGTAATGAATTGTTTGAGTCAGGATTTACTATTGGTTCTATAATTGATACATTACATTTGTCTCCGTTGTTGTTTCCCACAAAGCCATACCATGCTTTGTTAAAAGATGATAAATTACAGAGCGGTGAATTAAATAATCCAGTTAATGATTCAATAAAATCTAAGGAATTATTATCCGATGAAATTGATGCATTTTATCGACTCCCGGAATATTTACAGGAGATATATTATCAATTGTTGCAGGAACAAGTAGAGTTTCATGCATTTTTTCAATTAATCAATTACAGATCTCCTAATAAAGATGTTAAAATTCTTATTGAAAATGCGTTTAGTCAATGGATTTGTTTGAACTCAGAAAAATGGAATTTGCTATTAAATGAGCCCATAGAACTAGCATATTCTTTGGCCCTTGTTTATGCATTAGAATCAAATCGATTGGTTTATTCAATTACCCCTCCTTGGGTGCTAAAAAACTACCCAAGAGTCGAAAGTATTTTGAATGTTTTGAGAAATATTCCATGTAATTCTAAATGTGAGTATTGTGGAAAGTCACTGGATATTTTTTTGGCCTTGAGGACATTCTTTGGTTATGAGAATTACAGGAGTTATGATAACGTCCCATTACAAGAAATGGCTGTAAATTCTGCGGTAAAAGGGAATTCACTACTAGCGGTTTTTCCCACAGGTGGTGGAAAGTCAATTACGTTTCAAATTCCGGCTCTAATGAGTGGTAAATCTGTAAGAGGACTTACCGTAGTGATTTCACCTCTTCAATCGTTAATGAAAGATCAGGTTGACAATTTAGAGAAAAATGGAATTGTAGAGGCGGTTACTATAAATGGACTATTGGATCCCATTGAACGTGCGAAATCAATTGAAAGAATAGAGGATGGATCGGCTTCGATAGTCTATTTATCTCCGGAGTCATTAAGATCCAAAACAATTGAGCGATTATTAATTGGACGTAAAATTGTTCGTTTTGTAATAGATGAGGCTCACTGTTTTTCTTCTTGGGGACAAGATTTTCGTGTAGACTATTTATATATTGCTGATTTTATTAAATCTATCCAATTAAAGAAGCAGTTAAATTACAAAATACCTGTATCCTGTTTTACAGCAACGGCAAAGCAAAAAGTTATAGAAGATATTTTAGAGTATTTTAAAAATAATCTAGATTTGGATTTAGAATTATTTACTTCCACTGCTTCTCGAACTAATCTTTCTTATAAAGTTTATGAGTTATTATCAGAGGAAGAAAAATATCAAAAGACTAGAGAATTACTCGAACTCAAAAATCAACCAACTATAATTTATGTGTCTCGAACTAAAAAAGCCAAACAATTATCAGACAGATTAGTAGTTGATGGATTTAATGCTCTGGCTTTCCATGGAAAGATGGAAAAACAGGAAAAAACTCAAAACCAAAATGCATTTTTAAATGGTGAAGCTCAGATAATGGTGGCAACGTCAGCCTTTGGAATGGGCGTGGATAAAAAGGATGTGGCTTTAGTTATACACTATGAGATATCCGACTCACTGGAAAATTATATACAAGAAGCAGGAAGAGCAGGTAGGGATGAGAATTTATTGGCGGAATGTCATGTACTATACAACGAGGATGATTTGAGTAAGCACTTTCTACTACTAAATCAAACTAAGTTATCTCTTGAAGAAATTCAACAAATTTGGAAAGCCATTAAGGAAGTCACCAAATTTAGATCAACGGTTTCTAATTCTGCATTGGAAATTGCTAGAAAAGCTGGCTGGGATGATAGTGTTAATGAAATCGAAACTAGAGTAAAAACGGCTATTGCAGCTCTTGAAAGTACAGGATACGTAAAAAGAGGGCAGAATATTCCCAAAGTTTTCGCTAATTCAATTTTAGTAAAGAATGTAAACGAAGCAATAGAACGAATTAATAATTCATCTAAATTCAACGAGAATCAAAAAATAAATGCAATTAGAGTAATCAAGAAACTTATCGCAACAAAAAGTAGAAAACATCAAAATGATGAATCTGGGGAATCACGAATTGATTATATCAGTGATCATCTTGGAATTGTAAAAGAAGAAATAATTGAATTAATTCAATTACTCAGAGAGGAAAAAATTCTTGCGGATACACAAGATTTAACAGCATTTATAAAGAAGTCGGACAATAAAAATCGATCGCTTCATCGTTTAATTGGCTTTAATAAATTGGAGAAATTTATCTTTTCCAAATTGTCGGAAGATGAACAATTATTTCATCCAAAAATAATTAATGAAGAGGCTGAAATTCAAGAAATTAAAAATTCCTCAATTTCTAATATTAAAACGGTTTTAAATTTTTGGTCATTAAAGAATTGGATATTTCAGCAACGAAATAGTTACAGTCAGAGTCAAATTCATATTAAACCCAAACATTCGTTAAAATTATTGAGGGATAAATTGGAGTTAAGACATGAATTGGCCATATTTTGTATTGAATATTTATATTCAAAATCACTTGAAATTCAATCAGATGTTAACGTTTCAAATGAAGTGTTAATTGAGTTTTCAATAATTGAATTGAAGCAAGCTTTTGAGAATTCAAACGTGAGTTTTGGGAAAAAAGTAAGTACCAGCGACATAGAAGATGCGCTTTTTTATCTTTCAAAAATTGACGCTCTAAAAATTGAAGGTGGTTTCATGGTTGTTTACAATCAGCTAACAATTGAAAGAATTGAAAAGGATAATAAACGACGATTTAAAATTGAAGACTATGAGAAATTACATCGTTTTTATGAGAATAAAATTCAGCAAATACACATTGTAGGAGAATATGCTCGCAAAATGATTCGAGATTATCAAAGTGCGTTACAATTTGTAGATGATTACTTTCATTTAAATTATGGTACGTTCTTAAATAAATACTTCAATAAACAAAGACAATCAGAAATTAAAAGAAATATTACTCCTAAAAAATTCAATCAAATATTCGGTGCATTATCGCCCGCTCAACTGAGTGTTATTCTTGAAAAAGATAGTGATTTTATTTTAGTAGCAGCTGGTCCAGGTAGTGGTAAAACGCGACTTTTAGTTCATAAATTAGCTTCTTTACTGTTAATGGAAGATGTGAAACATGAGCAATTATTGATGTTGACATTTTCGAGGTCGGCGGCAATGGAATTTAAAAAGCGTCTATATCAATTAATAGGAAATGCGGCAAGTTTTATACAAATAAAAACCTTTCATTCTTTCTGTTTTGACATTCTGGGTAAAATTGGTAATATTCAAAAATCTACAGGAATATTATCGCTAGCCATTAATCAAATTAGAAATGATGAAATAGAAGCAAGTTATATTACTAAAACAGTTTTAGTAATTGATGAAGCCCAGGACATGAATCAAGAAGAATATGAATTGATAAGAGTATTAAAAGAAAAAAATGAAGAACTTAGAATTATAGCTGTTGGTGACGATGATCAAAATATTTTTTCGTTTAGAGGTGCTAATTCTGCTTATTTGACGGCACTAATGAGTAGTAATAAAAGTTCCATAAAAGTTGAATTATTAGAAAATTATAGAAGTAGTCCTCAAATAGTCGAGTATTCAAATTTTATTTCTTCTAAGCTAACGGATAGATTAAAGGTAAGTCCTAATGTTCCAGTTAAAGATGATTCGGGTATCGTTAATATATATGGTTATAAAACGAATAACAATGTTGTTCCATTAGTAAATAATTTGAGGGAATCACTCACTAGTGGTTCAAAATGCATTTTAACTAGAACCAACGATGAAGCATGGAAATTAATGGGTTATCTTTCCTATTTAGGTATAAATGCAAAGTTAATTCAATCGAATGAAGGATTTAATTTAACGCAACTTTTGGAAATTAGATATTTTATTCGAATGTTACGAAAGAATGATGAATCTGTAACTATATCGGATGAGATTTGGGAAAATTCGAAGAATCAAATTGATAATAAATTTCCAAACAGCCCTCATCTTAAATTGATCCATTGTATTTTTAAATCATTTGAAGAAGCAAATCCCCAGAAAAAATACTACTCTGACTTTATGGTTTTTATTCAAGAGTCAAGTTTTGAAGATTTTTTTGAAAACGATGAGCAATCCATCATTGTTTCAACAATTCATAAAGCCAAGGGAAAGGAATTTGATGAAGTTCATTTATTATTGAATCAATTCAATGTTTTAGAGCCAGATGAAATTCGAATGTTTTATGTTTCTGTAACTCGGGCGAAAACGAATCTTTTTATACATGTACCTCAGATTTATATCAAGGATTTAAATTCTGAACCAGCAGTAGTTTTAAACGACTCAAGTAATTTTTTAAGCCCACAAAAAGTAAAACGTTATTTAACACACAGGGATGTTTGGTTAAGTTATTTCCTGGAAAATCAGCTCATTATTAAGTCTTCAAAACTGTATGATGAATTAATAGTAACAAATGGTGGTTGTATAAACAAAGATGGGATTTTCCTTCTAAAGTTTTCCAAAAAGTTCAATGAAGAAATAGAGAAATTAAAATCTGAAAATTACTTTCCTCGAATTGCAAAACCTAACATGTATTTTTATTGGAAACAAAAAGACTCTGATAAAGAGGTACTTATTTTACTACCGGAAATTGAGTTTGATTATATTCAGAATTAAAAACTTTTCCTTTTAAATCACCATTTTGTCAATCAATTTCAAGCTCCCTTTTGCTACTAGTTTTTCATTTTGATCGTAGCAATATG
>CAYPYX010000096.1:0-7236 GCA_964415065.1 uncultured Rhizobium sp. | reverse complement strand
AAGTGATGGGTTTTATCTCAAAACTAAAAAACACCAAAAGAGCAATCGGCGTGCTTGCAAATCCTAAATTGAGATATGCAGCAATTGCATCTACGGTAGTGTTTATTGCCTGCGGTCCTGGCGACACAGGTGATCTAGTTGGCGTGCAGGGCAGAAGCCCTTGGTTCCATCCAGAACCTCCAGGAATGGTTTACGTAAAGAGCGGAACTTTCCATACAGGTCAAGGTGGACAAGACGTCTTCCAATCTTACTTAGAACCTAACAAACAAATGACCGTTTCTGGTTTTTGGATGGACGAAACTGAAATTACGAACAACGAATACCGTCAGTTTGTAGCGTATGTTATGGACTCCATGGCTCGTTCTTATTTGAATAACTACGATCCAGATGCGGTTACCTTAACATTAGCTAAGAAGCCAATCGAACCAACATCTAGAGCTGCTCTTTATGTTCAACGCGATAATTCTGACGAATTTGATCCTGAATTCGATCCAAACGCCGTGGATAATGAAGGAAATCCGTTAAAATATCAAAACGAAACTGAATATTTGGATTGGAAATACAAAAATCAAACTGCTGGTATGAACTTCGATAAGATTCTTTATGATTCTATGTTCTACCAAGGCAACGAACGTTTCCAATTTAAACGCCAAATCGACACCCGTAAGTTGATGTATCATTATCAATGGGTTGATTTAGTATTGGCGGCAAATATTGATAGAGATAAGTACAATCCCAAAAATCGTTCACAATTTATTGTAAACGAAGACGTATTAATCTATCCAGATACTTTGTGCTGGATTCGTGACTTTACGTATTCATACAATGAACCAATGGCTCGAGTTTACTTCTGGCACCCAAGATACGACGAGTATCCTGTAGTAGGAGTGAATTGGGCACAAGCACGAGCTTTCTGTCATTGGAGATCAAACCGCAAAGAAAGCTATTGGGCACACCAACAGCAGCCTAACACCGAATTGTTCCGTCTTCCTACTGAATACGAATGGGAATATGCAGCAAGAGGTGGAAGAATTGGAAACAAATATCCATGGGGTGGTCCTTATGCAAGAAACTCTAAAGGTTGTATGTTAGCGAACTTTAAACCTTTACGTGGTGACTACGGTGCTAGTGATGGTGGTATTACTCCAGTTAGAGCAGACAGTTATTTCCCAAATGATTATGGTTTGTATAACATGTCTGGTAATGTATCTGAATGGACTTCAACTACTTACGATGCAACAAATAACTCGTTTGCACATGATTTGAACGGTAATTATGAAATCTACATAAAAGAGCACAGTTTTGATCCTCAAGAAAACGAGAAAATCAAAAAGACTCCAATTACCAGAAAACGTAAGGTAATTCGTGGTGGATCTTGGAAGGATGTTGCATATTTTATTGAATGTGGAGCAAGAACTTACGAATACCAAGATACTAGTAAGTGTTACATCGGTTTCCGTTGTGTGCAAGAATACATCGGTCGTTCCAATATGGACAGAAAGTAATTCTACTCGTCCCCAAAAAAAAGATCATTTTGTAAAATATTTTTAGTCTATCAACGTTTTAGTATTGTAAAAATCTAAGGCGTTGATAGATTGAATATCTATTATCCCATTGGTTTAATCTAATTTTAAGTTGATTGCATCTTTTAGTAGGTGCAGTACCATTAAAATAGTAGTAAAACCAGGGTAATAATAATACGATTGAACAAGTAAACAAGAAATAAACACAATTTAAACAACTAAATAACCAAACTAAAATTAATTCACAATGAGCAAAAGTTTTTTTGAATCGAAAAAGTGGAAGAAAACCATGAACTTTATCTATGGTTTCGGTGCAGCAATCGTAATTGTTGGAGCTCTTTTCAAAATTTTGCACTTACCCGGTGCGAACCTGATGTTGTCAGTGGGACTGTTGACGGAGGCTGCGATTTTCGCGATTTCAGCGTTTGAACCCGTACATTCTGAACCAGATTGGACACTAGTTTACCCAGAATTAGCTGGTGGAGAACCTACACAAAGAAAATCTTCTAACTCTGGAAGCAGTGTATCTCAGCAGTTAGATTCTATGTTGTCTCAAGCTAAAATCGGTCCAGAATTGATTGAAAGTCTTGGTACTGGCTTGACTTCATTGTCAACTAACGTAAAGGAAATGGCAAATTTGTCAAATGCAGTAGTTGCAACTAACGAATATGCTGAAAGTGCAACCAAAGCAGCTCATAATATGAACAGCATTGCTGAAAGCAGCACTGTAGTTTCTGATTCTCTAGGATCGTTTTCAAGCAGCTTAAGTGGTGTATTGACTAATATTACTGCTACTGAACAAGCAACTGCTCAATTCAAAGACGAAATCAATTCTTTGAACAAGAACTTGGCAAGCTTGAATAGCATCTATGGTAACATGCTAAGCGCAATGGGCGGTAACCGTTAATTTGTATTTTATCTAATCCAATTATAAATATAATATTTACAAGAAATGGCAGGAGGTAAAGTAAGTCCACGTCAGAAGATGATCAACATGATGTATCTCGTGTTGACTGCGCTTTTGGCGTTGAACGTAACAAAGGAAATTCTGCTTGCGTTTACAGTAATTGACAACTCTTTAAAGAAGTCTACTGAAAATATTGATGCGAAGACCATTAAAATGGTAGCTTCACTTCAAAAAACAGCAGGTGAGAATGCAGCAGCAAAAGCTGCTTTAGGATATTCTAATCAGGCGCAAAAAGTAACAGCTGATTTTGTTGATAACATTCATAAAATCAAGACTCACTTGTTGCGTTATTCACAAGGTGCAACCAATCCGGATGATGCTAACATCAAACCTGAAGCGGCCTTCAATATTGACGAGGAGAAGAAGTCTGAGTATAAATTCTCAAACGGTTACCCTTGGGTATTGACTAAGAATGGGGAAATGCCAGAATTAGTTGCAGGCGATAACTTGGACGACCACGTTCGTTATTTTAATGAAGAGCTTCAAGGTAAAAGAGGTAAGGATTTAGAATTAGCTATTAACGATACTCGTGTAAAGTTATTGGATATGTTGAAAAAGGCTCAAAAAGATCCTTTACTGGCAAAGAATCCTGAAACCGTTAGTTTCCTTCAAGCAAAAATGAACGAAATAGCAGCTAAGACTTCATTATCTGCTGGTGATGTTAAGGATCCATTCAAAAATGTATCTGGAAAAATTAAAGACCATGAAGGTAAAGAATTGAACTGGGCAGAAGTTTACATGCACAGTACACCTTTAGCTGCGGTTTTCGCAATTTTGTCTAAAATTGAAAATGACGCTAAATTGTTGGAATCTGAAATTTGTCAAGTATTAGGTGAAGCGGTTAGTGCTGCAGACTTCAAATTTGACGCTATTATCCCAGTAGTTGCCGCTAAGACAGGTGCGGTTGTTACAGGACAAACATATGAAGCGGATATTCTTTTGGCTGCTTACAACTCAAAAGCCCAAATGAAGGTTTTTGTTAATGGTGCATCTATACCAGTTGAAGCAGGTATCGGTAAGTATAAAGTTACTCCTCAATCTCCAGGTACTAATAATTTAAAGGTTCGTATTTCTGTTCCAAAGCCAGGTGGTGGAGAAGAAACCAAGGAAGCTGATGCAGAATATACAGCTTTTGCTCCTTCTGCTGCGATTTCAGCAGACGCCTTATCAGTACTATATGTTGGTTTGGAAAACCCAATCTCTATCTCTGTAGGTGGAATTGACCCAGCTAACTATTTAGTACGTATTGTAGGTGAATCTGGTGGTGCAACTAACGCGGTTATCAAAGGAAGCAAAGGTCGTTACACTGTTAGCGTTCCAAAGCGTCAAGATCGTGTAGTTAAAATTCAAGTAGCTGCAAAATTACCAGGTGGACAAATTAAGCCAATGGGAGAGAAGTTGTTCAAAGTTAAAACAGTTCCAGATCCACGTTTTATCTGTGGTGGTATCGAATTTAAGGGTGCCGTTTCTGTTGAATCATTGAGAATGCAAACTTCATCAGCTGCAATTTTGGATAACTTCGTTTACGAAGGGGTTAAATTTAAAATTGTAGGTTATAAATTTATGGCAGTTGGTCGTAAGACAAATGGTCCTAAATTTGCAAACAGTACATCTGCGAGTTTAGATGCAATCAAAGGTATTTTGGGACAGTTGTCATCGGGTGATATAATGTCATTCTCAGACATTCGTGCCGTTGGACCTGATGGTGCTACTCGTGTGTTGGACAACGTAAGTGCAATAGTTAGATAATAAACAATAATATGAATCGTATATCTTTATTCACACTATTCCTTTTCAGTGCAGCGTCTGTAAGTGCGCAAGGCTGGGGTGGAGGCTGGGGAGATGATAATTCTTCCAGTAGTGTATCCGTGTCTTCTAAAAGTAAGAAAGGCAAAGGAAAAGCAGTTGAAGAAACACCAGCTGAAGAGCCTGCGGCTCCAGCAGCAGCTTCTGCACCTGATTTGCAAATTGCTACGGTTGGAACGCATTACGACGACTCAGCTAAGGCACATTATGAGCCAGAGTATGTGAATCAAGATACCAACTTGAGTCTGGTACAAGGCGAATTCATTCCTAGACCTTATTTGAGACAGGCGGATGTCAAGTTTCAAAAGCGTATTTGGAGAGTGATTGATTTGCGTCAAAAACTTAACAAAAACTGGACTTGGCCTCGCAGTCCTATTACCCAAGTGTTTTGGGAAATGGGTACCAAAGGTTTAGTTCGTGCTTATGCCAATGATTCGTTCCGTCGTATCATTACTCCAGAGGAGATATTGAAAAATACTTCAGATCTTCAAAAGAGTCGTGTGATCAATCAAGGTATTGATCCTGCAGAAGCAGATCCAATGGATGATTACCATGATACGTTCTTCTGGGTTTCATTCAAATGGGAGAAAATTCTTCAGTTTGAAATCATGGAAGATTGGGTTTTCGATTACAAACATGGTGAAATGAAGCCAATCATCATAGGTATCGCACCAGTAAGACCAATCGAAACGACTGTAACTGGTCCTGATGGACAACCACAAACCATCACCACCTACGATAAACCTTTTTGGTTGAGAATGGATGATTGTCGTCCGACCTTAGCTAAATCTCAAGTGTTTAATCGTTACAATGATGCAATGCGTTTGAACTGGGATCAACAAATTAACGGTCATCGTTTATTCGATAGTTACATAGTTAAGAAAACAGATTGGGATGATCAATATATCAATGCTAAGCCAGAATTCAAAGAAGATGGCGTAGCTGCTTTGTTAGAAGCAGACAAGATCAAAAACGATTTGTTTATTTTCGAACACGATTTGTGGGAGTATTAATCCCAATAAAATTAGAAGAAAGGGGGAGCTATAGGCTCCCCTTTTTTTTGAATTATATGCCAAGAATATGTAAATTTTATGTATCTTTGCGCTTCGTTTACTGATAATGAGATTCGGAATAGAAAATTTCACCATTGAGCACGTCAAACTGAAGATTGGTGAACACGAGTTGAATTATGAGATAGACAAATCGTTCTTTGAGCATTTTGGATATGTTGATCTATTAGATGCGTATTTCAAATCTACGGTGAAATTGAATAAATCTGACAACATGATGGTTGCAGATATTCAATCAGTAGGTTGGATGAGTTTTGATTGTGATCGTTGTCTAGCACCCATTAAATTCCCACTAGATTCATTTATAAAGGTGATTTATTATTTGAATTCAGAGGAATCTTTTAATGGAGATACCGATCAGTTGGATTTGGACCTAGTTTATTTACGTCCTTCAGAGTTCAGTATCAACGTAGCCCAATACATTTATGAATCCTTTTTAACTGCTATACCCATGATTCGAAATTGTGATGACTTGGAAGATAAATCGTGTGATTTTGAAATGTTAAAAAAGATTGAAGGAGTAAATGCAAAAGAACCAACCGAAAACGATGATTCAAATGTGGATCCTCGTTGGCAAAAACTAAAAGAATTGTTAAACAATAAAGAAGATTAATTTAAAATGGCACATCCTAAACGAAAAATCTCCAAAACACGTCGCGACAAACGTCGTACACATGACAAGTTGAGTGTTAGACCAATGATTGCTGATCCCGTAACTGGTGACGTTTCCCTTTACCATCGTGTTAACCTTGAAACCGGAATGTATCGCGGTGTTAAGGTTATGAAAGGTCGTAACGAGGCGTAAGAATGAGAATTGGGGTTGACGCTATGGGAGGCGATTACGCCCCCCTAGAGGCTATTAAAGGTGCTGTACTTGCTAAAAGTGCATTTCCAGAGGTTGAAATAGTTCTTTACGGTGATAAACAAGTTATTGAAACCGTAGCTCAGGATGAGTCATTGGACTTAAACGGAGTGGAAATAGTTCATTGCTCAGAAGTTATCGAAATGAGCGAGCATCCTGTTAAAGCAATCGCTTCAAAGCGTGATTCATCCATTTTCAAAGGCTTTTTGGATCTTGCTTCTAAAAAGACAGACGCGTTTACTAGCGCCGGTAACACCGGTGCTATGTTAGTTGGTTCCATTCAGATTCTTAAACCGATTTCGGGCGTAGAGCGTCCTTGCTTAATCGCAGGAGTTCCAAAGCCCAGTGGAAATCACGGTATTATTTTGGATGTAGGAGCTAATTCCGATACTAAACCTGAACACCTACAGCAATTTGCTGTTCTAGGTAGTGTTTATGCTAAAAGCATCTTGAATCTTGAAAATCCTAAAGTGGGATTGTTGAATATTGGAGAAGAAGAAGAAAAAGGTTCAATTCTTACCAAAGCAGCACACCAACTACTTAAATCAACCGATAACATTAACTTTGTTGGGAATGTTGAAGGTAGAAAGGTTTTTGATGATGAAGCAGATGTTTTAGTATGTGACGGTTTTACGGGCAATGTGGTTCTAAAAGTTATTGAAGGCTTTTATTACCATTTGGCTGTTCGTGGTGTAAATGACGACTTTATGAATTTACTTAACTTTAAACATCATGGTGGAGGATTAATCCTTGGGGTTAATGCACCTGTTGTTGTAGGGCATGGGATTTCCAAATCGTCGACCATAGTAAAAATGATTGAGTTGTGTATCAACTCCGTTAAATCAAAATATTGCGATCATGTGGCTGAAGCTTTCAGTCATGTTACTGCTCAAAATAACTAATCATGAAAATTACCGCTGCCATTACTGCCGTTGGAGGATATGTACCAGAAACGGTTCTAACCAATGCAGATTTGGAGAAAATGGTGGATACCACCGATGAATGGAT
>CAYPYX010000095.1:0-7250 GCA_964415065.1 uncultured Rhizobium sp. | reverse complement strand
GGCTCTTTTGCAAAACTTTGGCTTGTGGATTGGCTTGAGCGGTTTTGCAAATGTGCCACCAATGGCGTGGGCTTATGTCACTTTTAATTCATATTTATCTTCAAAAAATTCATTCAATATATTTTGGTCTGTCTCTTCGATTAAAAATTTCCTTTCTTTTTCTGTCAGTTCACAAACCCCAAAATTTTTAATGTAATTTCCGTTCAATGAATAATAGTCAGAAGAGTAGGGCTTACTCGTGGTCTTGATGTAGTACCAAAAGATATTGGACTCCATTATTTTCTTTATTATTTTCATATCTGTTTCCGAACTACCAACAACTGCTAGTCCGTTGTAAAAAAGTAAGTCGTCATCAGAGTTGATAATGAAATTTGGTGTCCTGTCCGAGTACTTAGGGAAGAACATTTTGTTTTTAATCTTCTCTAATGATTGTGTACGACCAAAAGCAAACCAGTTTTCATAATTCCCTTTTCCCTTATCTCTCTCTGCTAAAATCTTTCTTTTGTTTTGTAGGTATTTATAAGCTTCTGGAAAACTTTCCTTCATTAATTTCTCATCAAGAAGTTTCGGCTTTTCTTGTTGGTCGTATGGGAAAATCACTTTCTCCTTAAGGTTATTTAGACTAACCTCTCTGCTTAACTTATTCGAGTTTACAATATCTTTGCAAATCCCTTTTTCAATCTTGTAAAGACTTCCGTTTTGTAGATAGAAAAAGTTCTCGTCTTCGTCAATGGGTCTAAATATATAAATGTCATTTTTTAAGGTTGCAATACCGTGTCTCGTTTGGTAAAGTTCACCAAATGGAATTCCTGTTGATTCAATTTTAGAAATGGTCTTGTTGTCCTTTAAATTCCAACCTTTTTTAGAATCAAGAATGTTGTATTTTATTTTCTTAAAAGTGAGTTTATTTGCAAGCTTTTTTGTTGCTGATTCTGTGTACGAAATGAATTGCTGTTCCTTGTTTTCAATGAAACAAATGCACGTATAAGTGTTCTTGGATTTAAAAACCTGCTCAGAGCCAAAGTCTATAATTGAAATGGCAAGTTCATTTCTTTGAAAATAGTCTCTTAGTGCCCTTCCGTTCAAACTTTTGAAAAATGAATTCATTGTGATAAATCCTAGAGTACCATTTTCAGCCAAATTTTCAATTGCAATTTGAAAGAATGGAATATAGAGGTCTGAATTGCCAGATTGACAAACCTCCCAATTCTTTAATTTTTCTTTAGTTTCTTTGTCAAGATTTCTTGCACAAACATATGGTGGGTTTCCTAGTATAATGGAAAATCCATTGAAGTCATCAATCGCAGTAGCCCAATCAAAATCAAGGGAATCACCCTGAAATAAGTTGAACTGAAATTCTTCTATATCTTCTCCTGATTGCAATGCCAATAAGGAGAGAAGCAACTTAGTTCGATTAACCGAATACTCTTGAATGTCTAAGCCGAAAATATGGTCTCTAAGTATTTCTGAGAAAGTTTTGCCTGTTCTCTTTTTTAGTTCAATCGATGCGTTGAATAAAAATCCACCACAACCCATTGCGATATCGGATACTTTAATCGAATTATCTATGGCAATGATTTTCTTAAACGCTTCTTCAACAATGAATTTCCTGATTTTTTGAGGTGTATAAATCGCTCCATTTATAATTCTGTCAGCAGGAGAAATAACAAATTCAAAAAGTTCAATGAGTTCTTCGAATCCAAATGCTTTTGTATCTGAATAGATTGCTGACACAAATTCAAGAAGTGATGAGTATTCCTTATTATTTTTGATACTAATGGAATATGACTTAAGAAGTTTATTTTTCTTTAGCTCTAAATTGTTGATTTTAAGAAATGCAGAAATAATAAGCCTGTCTACATCTTTTGGAGTTGTAGTACATTGACTTAAATATTTGAATGCGTTTCTCATTGATTTCCTTTTAAATATTCAATGTAGTCTGTTAGTTCTGTTGATAAATCAAAATGTAGGTTTATTAAATCTTGTTTAATTGCTGCGTTTTTAGATTCTTTTATTGCAACTTGAAGTTTTTTCATACTCAATAATAACTGATCAAGTTTCCAGATTATTTGATATCTCTTTAGGTACAATTTTAATTTAGAGTGCATATATTTAGCTTCGCTAGATGTATTCTTTGGAATAATTTTACCGTTATTATCTCTTTCAAAATGTGCATTGTAATCTACATCACAAGGGTCTAAATAGCTACCATCATCATCGGATTTTAAAATATTTACATATGAACAGCAGTAAACTAAATTTGAATAGTTCGTTTTGAGTTTTGGATACTTTTTCCAAGGTTTAAAATGGTCGATATGAAAGGTGTTGATTCCTCCAAACCAAAAATCAGAGCAATCAGTATATCCACATCTCCTATTAAAATCTACAGCAATGAAAGGCTTAAAGCTTCTATAGTTTGAAAAGGTTTTTGTACACTTGCGTGAAGGTGGTATGTCCCTAAAATTATTCGCCATTATCTACTTTCTTTAAAAGTGTATCAACCTTTTTTAATAGTTCGCTTAGCCTATCATCATTAGATAATTTTTTATATTCAGGAGGAATAGAACTTTTTCTGTCAATTACATTTTCCAAAAAACTATCTAATTCAATTATTATATTTTCGTCACTGATACTGGCTTTACCTGACTCTCGAAGTTTTATTAATTCCAAAAGTTCAGACTCCGCATTTTTTATTTTGGTTTGATAATGTTCAATTTGGTTAATTACTCTATCCAAAAATTTAGCTTTTGCTTTACTTTCCTCCTTATTGTTATGAAGTATGTTCTTTATGTAAACCTTATTGACATCTTCGCTTGCACTTACTGCCAAATCATCAAAAGCAGTAAGTACAAAACAAGGGAAACTTTGTCTGTATTTTAAAAATTCTTCAACTAGCTCAACGCCATCATATGGTACATTGTAGTCGATATCAGTTTTCATTTCATTTAGTCTGAAATCGGTAATAATCGCATCA
Source organism: uncultured Rhizobium sp. (assembly GCA_964415065.1). Classification (GTDB taxonomy): domain Bacteria; phylum Bacteroidota; class Bacteroidia; order NS11-12g; family UBA955; genus VMCP01. The sequence continues at coordinate 4,276 of CAYPYX010000095.1, read as the reverse complement.
GGATTTATCTTAAATATTACTTCAATCATTTCCGAAAGCTCCTCTAAAGGAAACATTTCAATGACTTCAATACTGTCTTTAGTGGATGAGATATCTAGATAATCATTGAAGTCATCAAAAGTGTCCTTTTCCTCATCTATGAGTAATATTCTGTAATTTGCCATTATCGTTTGTATTTAATCGGGAAAATCATTCTAATTCCAAATCCAATATCTGGGAACAAAAGTTTTAATGCTCCATCATTTTCAGATACTATGGATTTTACGAGCCACATACCTAGTCCTGTTCCTTCCTCTTCGCCTGTAAATGGATTCCTTCTGGTTGTAAATAGTGGTTCAAAGATTTTATTAGGATCCAAAATATCATCTGATAATCCTGGGCCATTATCGTAATAGTCAATAATAATTTCTTTGTTGTTGCTCTTGGCATTAATCTTTATTTCCCTTGCTCTATTAATCTTTAAAATCGTAAATGCATCTATAGAATTGACCAAAAGATTATTGAAAATGCTGTCAAAATCTATTTCATAAACTCTTAAGTCTAAATTTTCAATATCTGTTACATCAAAATTAATTCCTCTATTTTCTAGAACTGTACTCCAATCTACAGAAAGGTCTGAAAAATACTTTTTCAAAAAAAGTTGCTTTCTTTTTCTTTTATCTTTTCGAGTAGCACCTAAAGAAAAGTTAAGCCAGTTTTGCAGTTTTAAATCTTGCTTTTTTATTTTTTCTAGCTGAAAAAATGGGTTTTTTCTGTCTTCGATTCCCTCATACTCTGTTTCTGCTATTTTGGATAACAATAGTCCTTTTAACTTATCGGTTCTGGAATTTAATACATCATTTAATTTGCTTAAATCGTGGCTAAAAGAAGCCAAAACAATTCCGCTACTAGCAAGCCCTCTCAAGACTTTTTGCTCTTCTTTTAATTTTTCGATTTCTTCTTCTTGACTTTCAATCTTACTTGCTAATATTTCCTTTTCTCTGTCTGAATCTGTGCCAGTTTGGTTATTTTCTGTATTTTGTTCTTTATTTCCAGAAGTAGATTCCTTTTCTTTCTTTTTAGCTCGACTTGATTCAAGTATTCGTTTGGCGAGTTCTTCTGCCGCCTTTAAGTCCCTCTCAGCTCCAAACCTGAAATCATCAAAATCACTCATTTCACGGGCAATGTAAGATCGATCCTCTTCGAATACATTAATGATTGATGCTAAAAGTTGCTTAAAAATCTGAAATGTCTTGTTATCTTGTAAACCTTCCCTGCTTGACTTGTCTTCGAAATTAACGTTTGTTAATCGTGAAATCTTAACTGCACCAGCAACGTTTTCTGGCTCAACTCTATAACCCCCTTCTTTTTTGGCAACACCAGCTGGACTGGTAGACTTTCTGCTACCCAAACCAAGCCAATCAAATGCAGCGTCTTTTACTTCACCATATGGACGAACCCTAAAATTATCTCTAAAAAGTTTAATTCCACCAAATTTGTTTAACCAGTCTTTTCTGTCATTGGACATAAATCTCCGATAAAAAAACCTATCAGCATTGGGTGTGTCATATGTTCTCTTCAAAAAATAAAATGAGAATTCAAATACACCAATATTTGAGAATATATTATCCTCGTCTACATCTTTAAACCCTTTTAATAGTTGAGAGAATGTTAACGAAGTTTCCCAAAAACCTTTTTTAAAAATTTCTTTTGTGTATGGGAATTTCTTTAATGCGTCCCTATCGAAGAATTCATTTGGGATTAATTCAATATCATACTCTCTCCGTTCGATTTTTATTTTTACGTTTTGATTTTCATCAGCAATTGCAGTCAGTTTAAAATCAAAATCATCACAAATTGAGCTGAAGACTTCACCATACTTTTTTGGCTCCAAAGAGCTAAACAAATAAATTTCAAAACCACCCGTTTCCTTTGGAGGAACTAATACTTCCAAGTCAGAATATACTTGTTGAACATAGTAATCCTCCCAATGGTCTCTTAAATCGGAAATTTTCAAAATTGTTCCAAATTCAAAATCAACCTCAGAGCTAATTTTTGAAAAATCAAAGTATGGTATCTCTTCCGTTATCTCTCTTTTAATTGTAGAGGTTAATAGCCCAAATAATTCAGCTCCTACAGAGTCAATAGTTTTGTACTCGCCTTCAAAATCCTCCCAATCTACTTTCCATTTATATCCTTTATAATTTGTTTCTTCACCGTTAATGTCTGTGTCTTGATGATGATATTTAGGATTGAAAATGGTAGTCATTTCACATTTTGACCCTAGTTTATCTAATGCAAACCTTCCTATACCTTTTGCCCCTGCTTTTACTCTTCCTGTTTTTGTAAAAACATTATTTGATTTGTTATCTGTGCCAATTGTCATCCAATGTTCACGGATTACATTTTGAGTCATTCCTTCACCTGCATCTATTATGTAAAGAACTGATAATCTCGATATAGCCTTTTTAAAAGTCAGTAATTTATCTTCATCAATGTTTGAATTGAGAATATAGTTTTCTGCTTCAAATTTATAGATGATATCAAGTAATTTCTTGTCAATTCCTTTTTTGAGTAATGTTTCAAAATGATCTTCTGATATTTCACTCAGAAAAGTCGAGTACTTATTATCAAAGAATACTATAGCTATACTGCTGTCAGCATCATATGCATTTTTAACTAATTCTATTATTGCACCTTTAGATGTTGCAATGTTTTCCCTTCCGATTAATCTTGCAGTTCTTGCTGAAACCTTAAAAGGAATTTTAGTTGATGTATTTTTAATTCTCTCTCTCATAATTACTCGTTTAATAAATCTCTAGGTGAAACATTTATTAATTCAGCAATTTTCACTAATGTGGGTAAGGGAGGTTGTACATCATTAGTGCACCATCTTGAAATTGTCGCTTCGTTTTTACCAAGTTGTTCGGCAAGCCATTTACTGCTCAGGTTCTTCTCAACCAGTACTACCTTGATTCTATTTATTGCTTTTCGGCTCATCTAAATTGCATTCAGTGCAAAGATATTGATTTTAAGTGAAACTAATTTGTTTTTTGGTGGGTGCGATGGGACAAAAGCAAATGTGCTGCATTGCTTTGGCTGTGAGCGTTGGGATGCAGCTCTTTTGATTTTGCTGAAGTGTTTGGCATTTCGTCTTTCATTTTTCTGCTCTTTTATTGTCGGTCGTATCGTCTTTTAGGGTGAGGCATAACGTTTTTGCAATTGGCGTTGTGCGGCACATAATTAAGTTAATAATTTTCTGTTAGCTGTGCCACATAACGCCAAACGCATGTTAGCCCCAGGTTTTTATTTCTGTTACTTTAGAATTCTACACAGAGTCAACAAATGTTTTTATTGACTTGTAAAGGGTCTGTGCATTAATACCTGCTGTGCCAACTAAATGTGTCGCAACAATAAAAGGACAAGGGTCAGATAGATTTAAGGAACAGCCGATAATTGCGGAGCCGTGATTTAAGAAGTCTTTGTTCACCAATAAGTCCGGCACACTAATTTTTTCCTCAACATCATCGTCAACAATAAACGTCATTATTTTCTTTTCAATGTCAAGGCTTACATGAATAAAATGTGTTTCGGAAGACCTCCACGTCTTGAAGTCAACAGACAATGAATATTTTCTATATCTGGAGTCTGTAATCTCAAAATAAAGCCTTTCGTATTTCCAGAGAAATATTTTCAGGCGTGAATGATGAACATTTGGGTCGCCCATTTCATAGAGCGTTTTGTTTTCACTTGTATTTAGTCTATTGGGGAAGCCAACAATCATTGAAACAGAAAAACCTTCATTTAAATTCCGATCACGACCGATTTCATGTTTTAAATAGTTTAAATTAAATGGTTTTTGAATTGCAACAAAAAGTTCTTCGGTTATTTTCTCTGCACCAATTGAGCTCTCAATTGCCTTTTTGTCTGCCAATAGTGGATATTTCTCAATTACATCGACATGAGTAATACCATGGTAAAGGATAAAAATTTTATATTTTTCCGCGATGCTTTTACTGAAAATTGCTTGCAACTCAGCATTTGTCCAACCTTTTTCAAAGAAATGTTTACTTAGAACTACTATCGCATGATTTGAAACTGTCAATCCATTATTAATGCTTTCAGAAATACTGTCGCCAAGCTTAATACTGTACTCATCATAGAATACTGTAGCTCCGTTAATAATTAGATTGTCTGCAAGTTTCTTTACAATATCCTGCTTGTCTTCGGAGGCATGAGATATAAAAAAATCGACTGTCTTGTTGTTCATAAACTTGGGGCTAACGTTTGGCGGCTT
>CAYPYX010000094.1:0-7346 GCA_964415065.1 uncultured Rhizobium sp. | reverse complement strand
AATTTATCTTCCAATTTTGCCAATTCTTTGTGCACAGGAAGTTGAACCAAAACAACTTTACCATCTCGTTGAAGGTAATTCACGATTTGATTCAAATGGTGCAATCTCTTAAATGAAATACTTCCATACAAATACACTTCTTTCTTTTTATTATAAATCAATTTATTCTTAAAATTGAGCTTAAAATGCTGATCCATTTCCAAAGAATCCATATCAACCACAAACCTTCCACCGTCATTTACATAATGTGCACTTCTGCAATTTGAATATACATCTTTCCAAGTAGTCGGTTTAAATTTCAATAAGTAAGAAAATGCTATATTCTTGAAAATTGGTGGTGAAACCTTACCAACAAAAGAAGAATTACTTGATTCAAACTGATCACCCGGGAAAGAACTAAGAGCCCATGGATCTACACAGATCAAATGGAGTTTACTACTTGAATTGGATGCTAATTTATCCTTCACTGAATAATCAACTGGATGAAATCGTTTTATTAGATCGAAATAAGAAGAATCAAAAGGAGAAAAAGATTGAGTGAAGGCGAAATTATACATATTTCCGAATAATGATGGCTCTATAGCTTGAGCTGCACGACTCGTACCTACCACGAGCCCTTCATGGTGAATACTTGTCAATTTCACATAGTAGGGATCAATTTTATGCGCGAAGCGATTTAAAATTATCCATCCTCCAACTACAACCAAGAGAATCAATGGTAAAACAAACAAGAAACTATTTTTAAAATAACTTTTCATAGAGTACTTCAAAACTGGAAATAGATAAATTCTTGCGAGTTTCCACCCCACCAAAAAATGGAAAAAATCACGATGTAATAAAATGCCCAACGTAACCATTTTGGCCGTAAATTAAAAATACTCTCTATACCAAAATTTCCATGCCGTCCTTTCCATTCGATGAATATAAATACCATAATCAGTCCAATTAATTCAAAGGGTCGAACTTCAGGTAAACCCCATAATTGAACATTGCCCAATTTGGAAATAATTTCTAAAGCTTGGTTTAAATCCTTTGCTCTAAATAAAATACCCCCCAAACAAATCCAACCAAACGTAATAATAATCCGATGAAGGTCCTTAAGTTGCACTGTTTCATTAAAACTAACTGCGAATGGACTTTTAGAATTTGTTTGAACTAATATGGGTAAAAACGCAAATCCCCAAAATGCTCCCCAAGCAATAAAATGCCATTCTGCTCCGTGCCAGAACCCGGAAATTAAGAATGTAACAAAAATTGCGATAAATGTACCTTTGCTACCCCAACTTCTCCAAGAAAATGCCAAGGGCATGAATACATAGTCATTTAACCATGTAGTTAAAGATATATGCCATCGCTTCCAAAGTTCATTGATGTTCCTGGAAAAATAAGGAAACCTAAAATTCTGTGTTACTTCAAATCCCAATAAACCCGCAATTCCAACTGCAATATCAGAGTATCCAGAAAAATCACCATACACTTGAAATGTAAAGAGAACAACTCCCAACAACAATGTTGCCGAATTATAGGATTCAGAATTCAAGAAAATATCATTTACGTAAACCGCAGCATTATCGGCAATCACCATTTTTTTGAATAATCCCCATAATATTTGCCTGCTAGAAACTACCATTTTAACATAATGAAATTCTCGCTTCCTTCCCATTTGTGGCAACATATTACTCGCACGTTCAATAGGTCCAGCTAATAACAAGGGGAAAAACGAAACAAAAGAAGCATATTCTTGGAATTTCTTAGTTGGTTCTATTTTTTCAAAATATACATCCAAGGTATAACTGAGAGTCTGGAATGTATAAAAACTAATGCCTACTGGTAATATAATATGAAGTTTAGTTATTTCTATTGACTGACCAAACAATTTAAATGAATCAACAAAAGCATCAATGAAAAAATTGTAATACTTAAAAAAACCAAGTAATCCAATGTTGATAAATATGCTTAATAATAGTAAAGCTCTACGTCGCCTATCCGATTTGGATGTGTGCATAGCCAATCCAATAAAAAAATCAGTTGTGGTGTTCAGAGCAATTAAAAAAAGAAACCGCCAATCCCACCAACCGTAAAAAAAATAGCTACTTGCTAATAAAAAAATATTCTGAGTTGTGTGTTTTCGATTGAAAATCAACCAATAAAACACAAAAACGAAAGGAAAGAATAAAGAAAACTCAAGTGAATTAAAAAGCACTTGGTAAAATTAATACAAAATCGAACACCGATGCCATTCAGAACCCAAATCGGTTTCAATTACCAATATATAAATACCTTTTTTGAGTGAACTCAAGTCCAATTTTTTAGAGGTTTCCACTCCAAATTCAGATTTCAAATCCACATTAATCAATAACTTACCATCTGTTGTATACACTTTACAAGAACGTAGGTTATTCTCAGAAATCAATTCTATTTTACCATTACTTGGGTTCGGGAAAACACGACATTTTGCTGGCATCCGCTCTAATTCTTTTGATGATAAAATTGCCCCTTTTTCAAAAATTCGAGCGTAATAAATCCCTCTTCCATGCGTTGCCACAGCTATGGTTCCATCTAATTCTCGATAGGCAATCATATCTACCACGGCATGCCCGATTTCTCCTGGTCCTTGATGCACCCATTCCGTTTGAGTACCCAACAGGGTATCCGCCGCATACAACCCCACACTCGTTCCAACCATGTAAAGCATGCCATCTTTAACTGGCACAAATGAAAACCATCGTATCGAAGGACCATCGCCAGTTCCATTATCATTGGCTTCTAAATTACCACCGATTTTCTGCCAGTTTTCACCCCCATCTTGCGAATGGAATAGGCTATAAACTCCATAGTTGGAATAGCAAACTACTAATTCATTACCGTTTTTGGGATTTATTGCGATACAACTAACATTAGCACTACCCGTAACCGTTGGTGTTTTTAATGTCTTGAAACGCATCGATCCACTATCTGCATTTTCTATGGAATACAAATACTTCACGTTGTTACCAAAGTATACTTTATGGGAAGGATTTTCCACCGATACTGCAAGCGCCGTAATTTTCTGAGAAACCACTCTAATAGAATCCAGAGAACGTTCCCATCCCAAAGAAATAGAATCGGTAGAATTGTCTAAAACTATTTCATTCAATCGATTATTTCTCCAAATATGTCTTCCTCCTGCGGTATACATGATTTTTGGATTTTTAGGATCCAAAACAAAGGGATTTATAAATTGATAATTGTTGCGAGGAACACCAATTGGATCAATTCTTCGTTTGGCAATAACCTTTCCGTTTGCATCCAATTCTGCTTTCACTGTGTTTCCCAATTGTTTGGAGAAATAGGCAAATTTTCCTCCCGGTTCTACTGCACAATAAGATCCATCTCCAGGATAAGCAATATCCCAAAATGCATCAGTTGATCGGTCATTCACCAGCATTTGATTATTATCTTGCGCACCAGCAACCAACAGATTACTCATATTTGTAGCTGGATCCAAGGCAACGGTGTACCATTGAGTAGTTAGATAACCATTGTTTAAACTATTCCAAATAACCGAATCAGCCATACAATTCTCCGTTTGGAAAATTCCGCCATCGTTGGCACTTAAAGCTACTTTCGGATCTGATGGATGAAACATCCAAACATGTTGGTCGGGATGCTGATTGGGCCACATTTCAAAGTTAGGTAAAGACGTTTTCCATTTATACCCTCCAATCATAGTGGTGTTCAATGAATCCCTGAAACCCGATTCAGAACGGTATAAATTAGTTCCTCCAATAAAAACAACATCCTTACCCGGAGCTGATCCTGGATAAACCTGCACCAACATATCATAACTTCCCTGAGTTCGCCAACTGTTGAGTGCATAATTTGATAAAGGTAAATTTTGTGAAATATCTTCTTGACTTTTAATCCCATTAATTGCATCCCCAAAAAAAGTCGAATCTGTATTTTTACGATACAACTCCATAAAAAACATACCTCCCCATTCTATTTCACCTCTCGAATCAGGAAGCGGCTTTCCCCAATTCTCTAAATTCGCTATTACATACATGCGAACCGTTGAATCCGAATTCTCGGGATAGTTGAACCCTATTACCGAGCGATTATAAGCCTTTCCTTGCCAATTCGATGGAGTAATTTCTTTCCAATCCCATCCATTAATACTTCGAAAAATTCCACGTCTTCCAATAGACGCATCCGAACTCGAAGTACTGTAAATGACCCCGTCTTTATCAATTTCAATTTCATTAAAATAAGCCGCTGTTTTTCGCACTGCCACCCAAGTCTTACCACCATCATTAGAACGCATTACATTTTGATAGGTGGAAGCATACAAAATGGTTGAATCGTATCGCGTAGTATCCACCAAAACCTTCCACACCAATTGCCAAGGCGACGAAAATACTGTAGGAGTATTCACCGCTGTGCTAGCAATCGGGGTCCACGTTTTACCCGAATCCGACGATATCAACAAACCATTTCCGTAATAATACGCGCCCGGAGCTCCAGCCGATTGGCCGTAAGCTTCGCCAGTTCCGGCATACCAATACTGTTCATAGCCTTTTCTTCGATCTTGAACCAAACATGAAACGCTACTCATTTCGTGAGGTTCTTGAGTGGAACGCCAAGATTTCCCCCCATTTTCACTGAGCCATAATCCACCTGAAACACCGCCCGCAACAATTCTATTCGGATTGCATACATCGTAAGCAGCACCTCGAGTTCTACCCCCAACATGAAACGGACCTCGGTGCATCCAAGGGGTACCTTTAACAGCCGTAGGATCTACAATGGTTTGAGCATGTGTTTTAACAAATGACAATTCCTTAAAACGTACGTTGTCAGGAACTTTACCTGTTGATGGATCCGCAATCCGTTCCACTTCCCATTCCTTTCGACTTTGAGGCTCTCCCAACTGAGCTTTTACCGTTAGTTGAAAAGACAACAACGCACTGATAAGTAATATTTTATACATACAATCGATAGATTACTGATATTCACCGTAAAGTTCTGAAAAGAAATTTACTTTTGACTATATTGCAAATAAAATTTATGCCATTTACACCTATCACCCTCGCCATCGTTGTAGTTTTATTTATTTTTTTGGGGACGAAAGTCGTGCCTCAACAACGAGCATACGTTATTGAACGATTGGGAAAGTTTCATTCGATCTTGAATCCGGGACTAACCTTTATCATTCCTTTTATAGATCGCGTAGCTTATAAATTTTCATTGAAAGAAATGGCTCGCGATATCCCTGAGCAAGTTTGTGTTACCGCAGATAACGTACAAGTTGGAGTAGACGGAGTGGTTTTCTTACAAGTTGTTGATGCAAAAAAAGCGGCTTACGGAATTGGTGATTATGCATTTGCGGTAACCCAATTGGCTCAAACCACCATGAGAAGCGAAATAGGTAAAATTGATTTGGATAAGTGTTTTGAAGAAAGAACCAACATCAATGCTGCTGTAGTAAGTGCAATTGACGAAGCGGCACAAGGTTGGGGCGTAAAGGTGTTGCGTTATGAAATTAAAAACATTACACCGCCTGCAAGCGTGCTAAATGCCATGGAAAAGCAAATGCAAGCAGAACGTGAGAAACGTGCTAAAATCCTCTATTCTGAAGGTGAAAAACAAAGTTCCATCAATGTTGCCGAAGGAAATAGAGTTAAAGTAGTATTGGAATCAGAAGCGGAACGCCAAAAACAAATCAACCAAGCCGAGGGACAAGCACAAGCCATTAAAGCCATTGCTCAAGCAACTGCCGAAGGTATTGAAATGGTAGCTGCTGCCATCCAGAAAGACGGAGGATTTGAAGCTGTGCAATTGCGGGTTGCTGAAAATCTAGTAGAGCAATATGGTAAACTCGCTAAAGAAACGAACACCATGATTTTACCGGCAAATTTTGCAGATGTAGGTTCCTTAGTTACAGCGGCTATGAGCGTTGTAAAACACCAAAAATCATGAACTTTTTAACTGAATTATCGGATCATTCCATTTGGATTTCTCTGGGTTTATTATTTTTAGCTCTTGAACTTTTAACAGTTGGATTCTTTTTCTTTTTTCTGGGGATAGGGAGTCTGTTTACCGGCTTACTGTTGCTCTTGAATGTTGATTTGTCCGTTTCGGCTCAAATCACAACAGCAGTTTTAATTTCTTTGGGAAGCTTACTTGTACTGAGAAATCCCATGAAAAAATGGTTTAACTCCAATAAAAACGGCGGATATCACGATTTTGAAGGCACGATTATCGAGGTTTCTACTTGGAATACCACTCACCAAACAGGCACAGCTATTTTCCGCGGAACACAATGGCAACTCAGATCCAACTCCGAACTTTCAGCAGGACAACAAGTCAAAATCCTCGAAGTAGATGGAATAACCTTAGTTGTAGAAGGGGTTTGAACATGTAGTAAAATCAGTATTTCTGAGCCAATATTTATATTAACTGAATAGATCGGGACACTGTTTTTCTTCAATACATGTCCATAAAAGCCCATAATACTAGATCTATCAGACCCAAAATCACATTCAATATATTTAAAAATATGATTAACGCTGCTTGTAAGGCACTTATTTCTGGCTTCATTCCCATTTGAATAAAACTCACAATGAACAATACTACTGCAGCTACGAAAAATAACCCTACCAATATGTCGGAACCCGTTGCAGTCATTAAAAAGGCTAATACAAAAGATAAAGTTGACATGAATGCATAAAATAAGGCCTTATTCTTTTTTGAATTAGCCTCCGTATGCTCTTTCGATAGTTTATTTGACTTTAAGTTTTCTTTCGTTTTTTTCAAAGCAAAATTTGGATACAAATTGCCTTTATAACCATTCCATTGACTACCAACTTTTGAAATTCCCGAAGTCGAGTAGTTTTTAACAATAAACTTATGTGCTGATTTTTCATGCTTTACTAAATATCTTTCTTCCAAATGATTGCGTTTTAATTCAGTTGCAGTTTCAAGTGTATTAACCTTTAGAGACTTGTTAACTGGATTTATCGCACATGTCCTTTGGGAAATTAGTTGGATACTCGAATCTGTAGAACCATCTCTATTGCTTTCTTTTCCAGCAACCACCCACGACTTGGAATTGCCTTGTTCACGAACATTCAACACCAATCCACAAGAATTCAAACTTAAAATCAAAGTTCCTATAAGTACTAATAAAGAACTCTTGTTTATTGATTTCAACATAGAAATTTTCATAAAACAAAACTATGTTTATCAATCATTTACCTGATTGCAATTTTCCGTAAAAGAGAAAATATAATTACGGATTTCTACTAAATCCCTAAAATCAACCAAATCATTTACCTTTGTGTTTGCCCCATGAAGTTTGTGCTTAA
>CAYPYX010000093.1:0-7602 GCA_964415065.1 uncultured Rhizobium sp. | reverse complement strand
AGCAATGCAAAACCCAGTAATTGAGTCGCACCGCTTTGATATTCAAACTGACTACCTGGCTCGCGAATTAGTGGAACAGAGCGCATTACGGATTCCACATTCGAAGAATAATAACTTTTTGCTGTAATACCTAAGGGAGATACATAACCTTCGTTGTACTCCAGACCAGCTGTCATGGTGCTTAAATGTCTCAAAGTCAAATTTTTCACCCAATTGGCATCGGCTGAACCCTCACCTACCCAAGGAATTAGGCTACTTGCAGGAACATCCCAAGATGCGATATATCCCTTTTGAATAGCGATTTGAGTTAACAAGGTTACTACTGTTTTTGCCATTGAAAACGAGTTTTGATGACTTGTATCGGTAATTCCGTTGTAGTATTTTTCGCAAACCAACTGACCATCTTTTATCACTAAGTAACTTCCGGAATGCGTTTTTTCAAGCATTTGCTTCAAATCTGCCGATTGCAATTCAACTGACTGAGCGGTTTCAGCCGATTGAATTTTAAGTATTTTATCGGGGGAATTTTGTACGGTTCTCAAATCAAAACCTTTCCAATCGAGATAATGGGCAGAAGATTCGCCTTTTAAATAGGTTAGTTTAACCCCTTTTATCAAGTAATTGTAAGGTGAAACCCAAACTAAGCCATAAAGAACTAAGAGTACTCCAGCAGTTGCTGAAATTAGTTTTAATTTTCTCATTTAAATCAAAATTAAGGATATAGCATCACATTTCACAATTAAAGAATTACAAAAAATTGACGAAAAAACTCTACAACTTCACCGTTCAGAACGAATGCCCCACCCGTTTTTCTTATCTTTGTAATAATGGACTTTTTCTCAAAAACGCGTTTCACATCCCCCAAAACAAATATCATCATCGGTTCTGCATCCATTTTTGCTGTAGTTGCAAGCATAGGTTGGGCCATTTCCCCTAAAAAAGCTCCTTTACATTTTGGACAAAACCCAGGCTATTTTGATCAATGGTTCGAAGAGAAAAAAGACGCTGATGGAAAAATTCCCTCATGGATGCGCCAAAAATGGCATCAATGGGACCAAACCAAAATTACCAAAAGAAATCATTCTCCTATTTTCGATACCATCATTGAATTGGGCCCTCGAGCTGTGGGAGGACGAACTCGTTCTGTTTGGATACATCCCAAAAACGATAATATAATTCTTGCAGCTGCTATTTCCGGTGGTTTGTGGAGATCCGAAAATAAAGGAGCAACCTGGTTACCTGTAAACGACCACGAGGTTTCCTTAATGGCTAGTTGTATAACATCCAATCCATTTAATCCCAATACCGTGTATTATGGAACAGGCGAAAGCCGTGCTAATTCAGCTGAAGTAAACGGAAATGGTGTGTTCAAATCGTACAACGGTGGAAAATCATTTAAACAAATACCCTCATCGGTTGGGATCACCGGTTTTGATGCTATTTGGGATATTGAGCATTCACGCGATGATTCATCCATGTTATTTGTTGCAACTCACAATAATGGGTTGTGGAGAACCTTAGACGGTGGTCAAACATGGTCTGCTTCTTACACTGGAGGAAGCAAACAAGTAAATGATGTTTTGGCATTACCTAATGGACGTGTTTTGATTTCTATGCGTTCAAGCGGAGTACTATTGTCGGATTCATCTGGAAAGCCAGGAACGTTTTCAACGGTAACCTTCCCCAATCGTCCCGCTTCATTTGGCCGAATTCAATTGGCTTCAAGTTATAATTTCCCCAATGTTGTTTATGCTTTATTCGAGGGATATGGATTCTATGATGCCGCGCAGGCGTGCTACAAAAGCAGTGATGGTGGCAAAACTTGGAGATCTATTACCAACCCCGATGGAGTTGGTTCAGGATATCAATCTTATTGTGTATTGTTAGGTGTGAGTAATCATGACACCAACCGTGTTGTTGCAGGTGGCGTAAATGCAGAATACTCCACTAATGGAGGTCTAACCTGGAAATCTCTTGATGGAACTCACTCCGATCACCACAGTTTTGCTGGTTTTAACTCGTCTAAAGATGAATATTTAGTTGGAACAGATGGTGGTTTGCACCACTGTCGTTGGACTTCATCAAACATCATTGCTACCGTAAATAACGGTTATAAAGTAACTCAATTTTATGCGGGAGCACCCGGTTACGAAAAATTACAAGCTGTAGCTGGAGCCCAAGATAATGGTACTCATTTCGCAACAGGTAAGAATGTTTCTTCTCAGATTTTTGGTGGAGACGGAGCTTATTGTCACGTAGGATTACTAGATGGTTCAGTAGCATATGTTTCTTACCAAAACGCAGGAATAAACCGTTTTGACAATTTCAATAGTGGAGCCGCTGATTATTCAAGAATTGATAACTTTGGTCAGTTTGAAACCGATGGAGTTTCCTTCATCAATGCATATCAGATGAACGAAAAGAATCAATATCAATTGTTTTACAGAACCAATAGGGGTGTTTATCGCACCAACGACGGAGGTGAATCTTGGGAAAAAACGAATACAACCAACCGCTCCAGCATCAAAGCCATTGGTATCAGTAACGATGAGAATCCAGTAGTTTACTACGGTGGAGGCGCTGCACAATTGTACAAACTTGAAAATGCAACAACTGCCATTGGAACAGAGGTTAATTTCAATAGCTCCGCTCCAACTAGTATCACCAATGATTTCTTGAATTTCATTGAAGTCAATCCCAAAAATAAATACCAAATTTTCGTAGCGTTTTCCAACAACAGCAATCAACCCCGTTTGTGGAAAGTGAGCAACTTGGATTCTGCGAAACCGGTCTGGGAAAATATATCCGGGAATTTGCCTGAAGGTTTGCCTGTAAACGCAGTGGCAGTAGATCCTTGGAATCCAGAACATTACATTTTTGCAGCAACTGATTTTGGTTTGTATTATACATTAGATGGAGGTAAAACTTGGGAAAAAGAAATGACCATCCCCAATGTAGCTGTTCACGAAGTAAAAATCCGGAATTCCGATAGAGCCTTGTACGCTTTTACCCACGGTCGTGGTATGTGGTACTTGAAATTAAAAGAACGTTATACAGGAGTACAAAAACCCAATAATGAAATTGGATTTGTTGTTTATCCGAACCCAGCGAGCAACTACATCCAAGTAAAATCTATTCATCCGATTGCCGAAGTGAAATTACTCACCCTAAACGGAACAGAAGTGTTGCGCCATAATTCACCTTTGGACAAAAAATCTGAAGGCACTGGAGTTGCCTTAACAGGAAATTCTAGTAACACATCAAGCTCCAATAATTCAACTGCGGTTACCGATAGAATTGATGTTTCCGAATTACCCAAAGGTTGGTATTTTATCCAAGTCAAATCACCTGGAATCGGCACAACGACTCGAAAAATAATTTTGAAATAATTAAGCCCAAAGGTTCTCTTGCTCAACCCGTGTTCAATTCTAATAATATAGAAGTCCCAATAACAACATGAATTCACAAGGTAATTTATCTTCAGAATTAGAAAATCTTAAGTTGCAGTTAGTTCAACTCAATGGAGAACTGAAAGAAGTTTCCGCTGAAATGATTGAACATAAATTTACTGAATTACCCATTTTTGTGGCACATCAAGAAAATGCTCAAATCGGCGAACTTCTATTTGATCGAACCGAATATGGGTTTCAGTATAGTTTGAATGCCACAACCATTGAACGACTCATCGAATTGGATATCATTCAACAGGAACGAATGGTAGATTTCAAAAAAGCATACGGGGATCCATCCAAGAATTATTGTGTTTTATGGCTATCGGGAGAAAATACTCGTTTTATTTTCATGCCTTTCAAGTAAATTCGAAGCCGTAAAATGTCGTCTGATTCCAATACTGCCCCGCAACAAAGCTCAAACTCCCAGTACCCCAGCATAGATGTTGTAATATTGAATTATAACACCCAGGCAATTTTAGCTCAATGCCTTCCTCAGGTAATTCGCTATTCCCAACTTCCCAATGTTCGAATTGTGGTTGCAGATAATTGTTCTAACGATGGCAGTGCGGATTGGGTAAAGTCAACGTATCCCGAAATTGAATTGATACAGTTGGAATCCAATACTGGCTTTGCGGGTGGATATAATCGTGCTTTAAAAAATCGCTCTGCCGACTATTTTGTGCTTCTTAATTCTGATGCGGAGCCTGCTGAAAATTGGTTAATCCCACTCATTCAGCTCGCACAAATCCAGCCCAACTTTGGTGCTGCACAACCTACCATTTTAGATTATTTCCAACGTAACAAATTCGAATACGCAGGTGCAGCCGGTGGATTTATGGATTTGTTTGGCTTCCCTTTTTGTCGGGGACGGATATTCGGTAATGTTGAATTCAATTCCAATCAATATACCAAAACCTTACCCGTTTTTTGGGCATCTGGAGCAGCATTATTCATCAAAAGAACATGTTGGGAAGAAGCTGAAGGCTTGGACGAAGCATTTTTTGCACACATGGAAGAAATTGATTTGTGCTGGCGACTTAAAACTCTGGGATATGAAATTTATGCTTGTCCCCAAAGTCAAGTTTATCACATGGGCGGTGCTACCCTTTCCAATCAAAATCCCAGAAAAACGTATTTAAACTTTCGAAATGGTTTATTGATGTTGCACAAGAACTTGCCGGATTCCATTCGTGAGAAACGGATATTGGAGCGCAAACTTTTTGATGGTTTAGCTGGGATATTTTTCTTGATCCAAGGAAAACCTAAACACATGTGGCAAATAATTAAAGCGCATCGCTATTTCGACAATAACCGTCATAACTTCCCCCGAAACCCAAACTCCAAAGAGCTTCATGAGCTTACCGGGATCTTACATCACAGTTTGGTATTGGGTTATTTTTTTAAAGGTAAAAAGACTTGGGCGAATTGGTTTAAGTAGAAATTTCGCTCTCATTCCGCCATAATTCCGCAACTTAAAAAAGGAATATTTCCCCTAAAATAAATAATACAAATTATCGAATGAGTAACTACATCGTCAGTAATTGAACCATACAATAAGTGATTTCCAATCGATACCGTTCCATTACAGACTTCTAGGATGAAATTGCTGCAAAGTTTCAGCTAGGAATCCTCGATCCAAATGCGTGTAAATCTCCGTGGTTGTGATGGATTCATGCCCCAACATTTCTTGAACCGCTCTTAAATCGGCTCCAGCTTCAACTAAGTGCGTTGCGAAACTGTGACGGAAAGTATGTGGTGAAATAATCTTTTTTACACCCGCCATGAGAGCCGCTTTTTTGATAAATAGAAATACTGATTGTCTAGACAACCCTTGTCCTCTGCGGTTTAAAAACACAAGATTTCGGGAATTCGTTTCAATATCCAGATGATTTCTCCAATGATTGATGTACAATTCGATATGTTTGAGCGCTCTGGGTGAAATGGGCACTAAACGCTCTTTATTTCCTTTCCCAATAACTTGAACATATTGATCATCCCAATGTAATTGCGTCATTTGTAAATTGATCACTTCGGAAACGCGCAACCCACAGGAATACAATGTTTCCATTATAGCCACATTTCGTTCACCTTCCCCTGTGGATCGATCCAAAGTTGCAATCATAGAATCAATTTCTTCTGGACTAAGAACCACAGGTAGTTTCCGTCCTAATTTAGGAGGTTCCAGGAAGTCGGCCGGACTTTCATTAATCCAATCCTCGAGCAACAAATATTTAAAAAAGGCACGAACCCCACTTATTATTCGAGCTTGAGAACTAGGTTGAAATCCAATTTCAGCCAAAGAAGCAGAAAACTGTTCTAACTGTTTCCGATTAAAAAGAGTGGGATGTAAAATACCATGAGTACTGCCCCAAAGCTCTAGTTTATCAATATCTCGGGAATAGCTTTGAATACTGTTGGAACTGAGTGATTTTTCCAACTGCAAATGAGCATTAAATCCTAATTTAGCATCCTCCCAAGTTATCATTGGGATTTGTTTTATGGAACCAATTTGGCAGAGGTAACAGTAAGTACTTCCTTGGTATCACTGTCCATTACCCAAACAATGCACTTCAAATTTTCCTTTTTCCACTTAGATTTTCTGGGCACAAAGTAGTGTTTCTCGCGGGTTTGTCCGGGGGATGTAAATCCTTGCTCAGCAATAATGTCGCCAGAAGTAGAAGTAATCACTTGTCTGAGTACGTGCTCAAATTCATATTCTTCGGCGATTCCACCGGAAAGACGCGAATCGGACTGTTTTCCTACGATTTTATCCTCCATGATACCAATGACCCAACTCAATTTGCGAGAAGTAGCTTGATTGGCAATAGCTTTAATTTGAATGCGCGCTTTATCTTCAGAAGAAATCCATTGGGAAACAATCTCTAAATTTACTGGGGTTGTCTTGGTAATTTGATTTGAAACTGCTGTTGACCAATTCAATTCATCAATGATCTTGTTACCATTAAAATCAATATTATCTACCATTCCTCGTGGCAATGTGGTAGGTTTAGCTACTAATAAATCAATGGCTTCGGGAAGTACTAGCGTATCATTTCCATCCCAAGGGTTTGTTAGCACACCTGATCCTATATGAGGATAGACGGCAAGAACCTCCACTCTACCGGGATTGGAATTCGAAATAGATTTCGCTGTTTCTGCAGCTCGCGGACAGTTAGAACAACGAACTCCGGTGATATCTATCAACAAGACTTTTTTCGTTTGTGGAGATGGTGGAGCCGATGTGTAAGTGGTATCTAAAAGCGGTTTTTCGTTGGATCGTATGGCAGGTGGCTCTTCTTCACAAGAAGAAAAAATAAGAATTGCCGCGGTCAAAACCACCCCAAAAAAAGAGGAGGATACGCGTTTTAGTATATCTTTCTGATTGAATTTAGCAGCAAATCGATTTAAACCATTCATAAATACGAAAATACGGATAATTCGTGAAACCAAAAGGGGGGTTGGGTTGTTTGTTTACGAAATAATTACCTTTGAAAACGATATGAAATCCATTAAAAACAAGCTTCTTGCTTCTGGCGTTGTAGCCGTATTAACCGGTTGTTTTTTCGGCAAATCCAAAACCATTGATGCCCAAACATCTAGCTCTTCAAAACCCACAGCTGAATTCTACAACATAGCTGTCAATGGAATCGATGGTAAACCCATGAACTTAGCCCAATACAAGGGTAAAAAAATCATGGTTGTAAACACGGCAAGCGAATGTGGTTTTACCCCTCAATACGAAGATTTGCAAAAATTGCAGGAAAAATATCCCGAAAAATTAGTCATTATAGGAACTCCCTGTAATCAATTCGGAGGACAAGAACCCGGCAACGGAGAACAAATTGCAACATTCTGCAAGAAAAATTTCGGTGTAACCTTTCCTTTGTCTGAGAAATTAGATGTAAAAGGCACTCAACAACACGCTTTGTACAAATGGTTAACTCAAAAAAGTCAAAATGGTGTTTTGGATTCTGAAGTAAAATGGAATTTCAATAAGTACATCATCAACGAAAACGGTGAATTAATGGGGTATTTTGCTTCAACCACTTCCCCATTGAGCTCAGAAATCACTTCATTGATTGAGAAATAACCCTTCAAGTTGGGAATTTGCGCCTTAAGCGTTATTTTCGCGCTAGATTTTAGCCCATGA
>CAYPYX010000092.1:0-7683 GCA_964415065.1 uncultured Rhizobium sp. | reverse complement strand
AATAGACATTTTTATAAAGTGGTATTTTGTTTATTGGATTAAACAAAAATTGATTAAATTTGTTTAACTAATTAAACAATATGATTGAATTATACAATCGATTTTTGAGGAAATTGTCGCATGTTTCTGTAGATTTCAAACGTTCGGCTATGTATGAAATTCCCTGGAAAGCCCAACTTGTTGGAATTAAAGGAGCAAGAGGTGTGGGTAAAACTACACTGCTGTTGCAATACATAAAATTGAACTTATCCGATAAAATTTCTCAAACACTTTATGTTAGCTTGGATGCCTTTTGGTTTTCATCCAATTCCTTATCGGAATTAATTGAGGATTTTTATAAACAAGGTGGTAAATATTTGTTTTTGGATGAAGTACACAAATATCCCAATTGGGCTCAAGAGTTAAAAAACGCTTATGATGATTATCCTGATTTAAAAATTGTATTTACAGGATCATCAGCGTTAGAAATATTGAATGCTAGAGCTGATCTCAGTAGAAGGGCCGTAATTTATGAAATGCAAGGATTTTCATTTCGAGAGTTTCTGTGTATAGAAACTAAATTGGATTTTTCCAAAGCAACCTTAACTGATATTATTGAAAATCACGTCGAAATTGCTCAACATATTTGCTTGAAAGTTAAACCATTTCAATACTTTTCGAAATACTTAGAATACGGTTATTATCCTTTTTATATAGAAGATAAAGAGTTGTATGAAACAAAGTTAACGGAAGTAGTGAATATGATCCTGGAGATTGAATTGCCACTTTTGCGAGGAATAGAAACAGGCTATATTCATAAATTAAAAGAGCTATTAGCAGTTATTGCGGCATCGGTACCATTTACTCCGAATATCAGTAAATTAGGTGAGAAGTTAGGGATTAACAGAATCACGATATTAACCTATTTGCACTATTTGCAGGAAGTGAGATTAACCAATAATTTATTTAAAGAAGCCAACGGAATCAGTAGATTACAAAAGCCGCAGAAAATATATTTGGAAAATACCAACTTGATGCAAATTGTATCACCAAATAATGTGAATGTTGGTAATATCAGAGAGACGTACTTTGCTAATCAAATCGGATTCAAGCACCGGCTGCAATATGCTGACAGGGGTGATTTTTTAGTCGATCAAAAGTATACATTCGAAATCGGAGGAAAAGGCAAATCCAAACATCAAATAGAAGGAATGGATAACGCATTTATCGCTGCCGATGATATTGAAATTGGCTTCAATGAAAAAATTCCACTGTGGTTGTTTGGTTTTTTGTATTAAATGAGAATTTTACTAACAGCAGAGAAAAGCTAAATAAACTTAGCCACAAATAATCCATTCAAATAAATCTCTTGATCTAATTCGAGTATCTTCGCTATAGATACCAAAATTCATGAATTTAGATCAGTATATCAACAATATCAATCAACGTTACAAATTGGGCAATGCCACTGAACATACATTCAGGGGTGATTTGCAAAATTTAATAGAACATTTAGTACCCAATATTCGCGCTACCAACGAACCGAAAAGACAAAGTTGCGGTGCACCTGATTACATTTTAACCCTTAAAGAAATACCAGTAGGTTTTATCGAGGCGAAAGACATTGGGGATAAGGATTTAGAGGGTACTAAAAAAACGGGTAATAAAGAACAATTCGACCGATACAAAGCGTCGCTAAACAATCTAATATTCACAGATTACTTAGATTTTTATTTGTACCGTGATGGAGTTTTTGTTCGCAAGGTTAGTATTGGCGAGATTACTGATAAAGGGATAAAACCACTATCCGAAAATTTTAAATCGTTTGAGGACTTTATCAAAGATTTTTGTACCCATGTGGGGCAAACTATAAAGAGTTCAAAGAAACTCGCAGAAATGATGGCTGGTAAAGCTAGGTTATTGTCGGAAGTGATTGAAAAGGCTTTATCCAGTGATGAAGAAAACCACGAAAATAGTACACTTAAAGACCAAATGACGGCTTTTAAGCAGATAC
This sequence comes from uncultured Rhizobium sp., assembly GCA_964415065.1. GTDB lineage: Bacteria > Bacteroidota > Bacteroidia > NS11-12g > UBA955 > VMCP01. The sequence goes on along the minus strand of CAYPYX010000092.1, from coordinate 5,690 downwards.
TGATTCACGACATTACACCTAAAGGATTCGCAGATGTATATGCACAAACCATTACCTATGGAATGTTCGCAGCGAGGTTACATGATCCAACATTACCTACTTTCAGCAGACAAGAAGCGTTTGAATTAATACCGAAGTCAAACCCTTTTTTGAAGAAGCTGTTTGGGTATATCGCAGGCTTAGAATTGGATGAGCGTATCAAATGGATTGTGGACGATTTGGTGCAGATATTCTTGGCGTGTAATGTTGAGGATATGCTAAAGAATTATGGGAAATCGACCAAAATGGAAGACCCCATTATTCACTTTTATGAGGACTTTTTGAGTGAGTACGATCCCAAGCTAAGAAAGGCACGTGGCGTTTGGTACACTCCACAACCCGTGGTTGATTTTATCGTCCGAGCAGTTGACGATGTGCTGAAAACCGAATTTGATTTACCACAGGGGCTCGCAGATACCTCAAAAACTAAAGTAAAGGTAAATTTGAATGGCAAACAAGTTGAACAAGAATACCACAAAGTACAGGTATTAGATCCAGCGACAGGAACTGGTACATTTTTGGCTCAAGTGATCAAACATATCCATAAAAAGTTTGAGGGGCAACAAGGCATTTGGAGTAATTACGTAGAAACCCATTTAATCCCCCGTTTAAACGGATTTGAGCTTCTCATGGCGAGTTACGCAATGGCACATCTCAAATTGGATTTGTTGCTCACGGAAACGGGATACAAGCCAACAACCAATCAACGTTTAAGGGTTTATTTAACAAATAGTTTAGAGGAGAGTCATCCTGATACTGGTACTCTTTTTGCAAATTGGTTAAGTGCAGAAGCCAACGAAGCCAATCACATAAAACGTGATACACCAGTAATGTGCATAATTGGCAACCCACCTTACAATGGGGAGAGTGCGAACAAGGGCGACTGGATTAAGAAACTGATGGAGGATTACAAAAAAGAACCAGGGGGTAAAATAAAACTTAATGAAAGAAATCCGAAGGGTATTAATGATGATTATGTTAAATTTATTAGATACTCCCAAAAATTTATTGAGAAAAATGGTGAGGGTATATTAGGCTTTATTAATCCCCACGGTTATCTTGATAATTCAACTTTTAGAGGAATGCGTTGGAATTTACAAAACACATTTAACAAAATTTATATTCTTGATTTAAATGGTAATGTTAAAAAAAAGAAAAGCGGTTTTAACGGTGAAATAGATGAAAATGTATTTGAAATTACAACTGGAGTTTCTATTAATATTTTTATAAAAACAAAAAATAATAATTCCAAAATTCCTGAAATATTTTATCATGAGCTTTTAGGCAAAAGAAAAGATAAATTCGATTTTTTGAATTCGCATAGTTTAAAAACAATAAATTTTCAGAATGTATTGTTGAAAGGGCCTGATTTTTTTATGAATATTAAGGATTTTAAGGATAAATTAATTTATGATAAAGGTTTTGCCTTAAATGATTTATTTAAATTTTATTTATCTGGATTTTCAACTAAAATGGATGAATTTTGTATTGCACTGACAAAAAGTGAAATAGAAAATCGGATTTTTGATTTAAATTCATTAAACGCTGAGGAAATTAAAAATAAATATAATTTGCACAACCGAAGCACAAGCTGGTCATTAGAAGGAGCCATTTCAGACACAGCTTTTGAAACAACAAAGGGAAAAATAATTACTGTTTCATATAGGCCATTTGATAACAGATATACGTTTTATTCTGGAAAAAGTATGGGTTTTATGGGTCGCCCAAAAGGCCAATTAGGAGAACATCTTTTAAATCCAAATTTAGCACTAGTTTCTGTGAAAAAGTCTCGGAGTAGTTCTGTTTGGAATAATATTTGGATTTCGGATAAAATGATTTCGGAGCCAACAACAATAACTTCATTAGATGGAAATTATGGATTTCCACTATATCTTTACAATGATAAGCATTTATATACTAATCCTGAAGGTAATTATTTCAGAGTTCCAAATATGAATAAGGAGACTTTGACAAGGATATCAAAAAAAATAGACTTGGAGTTTACCAATGAGAAAGAAATAAACAATAGTACTTTTTCTCCGATCGATATACTTGATTATGTATACGCTGTTTTAAATTCAAAAAGTTATTGCTCAAAATTTGACGAACTGCTAAAAATAGATTTCCCCAGAGTACCTTATCCTAAAGACAAAGAAACATTTTGGAAAATGGTTAAACTTGGTGGAGAGATAAGGCAGATACATTTGTTGGAAAGTCCTACCGTTGAAAAATATATTACACAATACCCAGTTGATGGCGACAATGTTGTGGTAAAACCAATATTTAAAGATGGTAAAGTTTATATCAACGAAACACAGTACTTTGATAACGTACCTCAAATAGCTTGGGATTTTTACATTGGTGGATATCAACCAGCGCAAAAGTGGTTGAAGGATCGCAAAGATCGAAAGCTAGAGTTTGAAGATATTTTACACTACCAAAAAATCATAGTTGCGTTAACAGAAACACACCGTTTAATGCAGGAAATCGATAAAATTGATTTTGAATAATTAATGAAAACAACTTATTTCTTCGGTGCTGGTGCTAGCGCAAATGCAATTCCCATTATTAAAGATATGAGAGATGGTTTGCATACTATGAATGGAATTTTGGAGCAGATTATTGAAACAAGAAATAAGTCAGAATGGGATGTTCGAATTGAGAGTAATATTGATATTTTAATAAAGTTACATTATGATACCAAGTTAATTATAGAACAATTAGAATGGCATCAAACGGTAGATACAATTGCAAGAAAGTATTTTCTACAATCCAATTGGGATAATTACAATAATTTAAAAATAATTTTAACGACATTCTTTGCGTTTGTTCAAATTTTTGATATTAAATCAATTCAATTTGGCAAGACCAGTGGGTTGAATTACAGATTAGACAACAGATATGATTCGCTTTTTGCGAATATTTTACAAAAAAATAAAGACCAAGTCATTCCTGATAGCAATTTATCAATCATTACATGGAATTATGATATGCAGATTGAATTTGCATTACGTAATTTTCTTAAAGATGGAAATGATATAAATTCTATAAAAAATAAATTTAATATTTTAACAGGGAATGAAATTGCTGAATTTGATAACCCTGTAAATCAATTTAATGTAATTAAGCTTAACGGTGATGCTTTTTTCGATTTTTCTAAAAACGGTTCCAATGATTATTTGCTTTATAAGAAATTCGATGATAAATTAATTAGCAAAAATAGAGTAGATTTAATTTGCTTTTTTTCTGAATTATCTGAATTTCTTAGCCTTACAAGCTATATGAATGGTTTTGACAATGTTCAAAATGATTTCTTTTTGAATAGATTTAGTTACTCCTGGGAAAAAGATTTCGATAATGAGGTTGGAAAGAATAAACAAAAGTTAATTAAAAGGGCGAGAGAAATACTCTTGAATACTAAAAAGTTAGTAATAGTAGGTTATTCGTTTCCAGATTCTAATATTTATATAGATCGTGAACTTTTTAGTGAAACTGAATTTGATGAAATAGTTTTTCAAGATATTGATATAAAAGGGATTAAAAATAAATTTCTCGGTAATATATATACTCATTCTAAAAGTAAGACAGCTAACTTTACCGAAATTGAAAAAAAAATAATGGAAGTTCCTGTATCAAATTTTTTTCCTTCATTTGCATAGGTCAAATTGAATTAGTGTTTAAAATAATTAAAATTTAATTAAAACATGAAGGGATAGAGGATGTACTAGCCCCCTAATAGATTGGAGAAAAAAACAAAAACAGTTTGACTTAATTGAAAAACCAATTAATTTGAACTAAAATTACGGGGTGATAGCATACAAATTCACGTCTAAATTCAAGACTGAACTGGCTCATTAAGTCGCAAAATTACATAACGCAAACTGAGAAGATGTTTACCAAACACCTTACTAAATGTATAATTGTCAAAAAAGGTTTAAAAATTAGAGAATTGAAAACATAGATATTTAGAATTTCGTAAATTCGAATATATGAAAATGAAATTCTATTCACTGAGAAATGCGATTGTACTTATGTCTATCCTTTTGCTCTTAGTAAACTGTAATCAACAGAGTAAAAAAAATCCCCAAATTAAAATTGATTACTCAAGTAAACAAACTTTGGTTAATTTAATCGATTCAACACCAATTACTTCTGATACTTTATTTTTGGGCTTTACTTTTGGCATGACTAATAAAGAATTTCAAAATCAAATTGAAAAACTTAGAAAGGAAGGTAAAACTATTACGTTTTCTAATTCAAATAAATACTATATATCGACCGATGTGATTGAACTTGGTCCCAAATATTCATATGAGACTAGTATTTCTGCAAAATACGCTGGAAAAGCCATATTTGGCAAAGGCAAATATATTTTAGAGCCAATATTTAGTGAAAATGGTGGGCTTAAAACGTTGAACATATTGCCCATTGAGGAATGGGATATGGATATTTCTTCTTTAGATAAGCCAAACTGGCTAAACGGAAAAATTCAAGAGAAATACGGCGAATTTTCTGATTATAATTTAAAAACTGCTCTAATTGAAAATGATTTTATAAATGAAAATAATTTAGTTTGGAAAAAAGGTAATTTAATCATTTATGAAACAGGGGTGTTTGTTTGTTACTCCCATTTACAGACAGTTTATAAGGAACTATTACTGAAATTGAAAGAAAAAGAAAAAGTTCAAAAAGAGAGCGATGATGCTAGTATTTAATTTTAAATTCTGTGCTAGCTTACATATCGTTGAATAAATTTGGAATGTGTTATTTTTGAATTATAGTTAATTCTATTTTTTGAAAATACTTAATAAACACCGAAATTTGGTGCTTAATAAACTCCAAAACAAAGAAATAATCATCAAACAAATTAAATTCGGTGAAATCAGAAAAATTCAAATACGAGACTCACACCCATGATGAGTTTGCAGAAAAAATCATGAAAGGATTAGAAATTTCATTTCAGAAACTTCTTGAATTTAAGAAACAAAAGAATTCGCCGTTGGTGGTTGTGCGCAATGTTAAAATTGTGAAAATAATGGCCGAAGATTTTTATAAAGACTCGGTGAAAAAATAGTTAGAGATTTTGTTCCGCATAAGTTCAATTTAGAAGCCTCAGAATAGAGGCTTTTTTTATGGAGTAAATTTGAGCGTAACGATCTTTTTTCCAACTGCCATCGTTTCGACATTTCAACTTTAATTGTTAAATTCGTTCAACATCAATCACCTCCACCTAAACCTAAAATGTTGCTGTGAATAAACAAGAATTGACGGAAAAACACAATTTTATTAACGACAACATATTTAGACTGAAGAAAATGCTGTTGACAGGAAATCGTGTTTTTAAAAATCTGATTTACCCCACTCAAAAGTTCCATAACAATGGACTTTTAGTCAACGAGCCTGTGATAGCCTTATCTGAAAGTGACCTTTGGAATCCATTTGATAACAAAGAAAATTGGATATTAACTGCAGGAAAAATTGAAAACCTCAGAATAGCATCCCAAAAACTAAACGGACTTGAAATTAAAGCAAATCAGATATTCAGCTTTTGGAAACATATCGGCAATCCCAACTTTGGAAAAGGTTATGTAATTGGCAGAGAAATAAGGGAAGGTTGTATCAGATCGGAAGAGCGTCGTGTAGGGAAAGAG
>CAYPYX010000091.1:0-7749 GCA_964415065.1 uncultured Rhizobium sp. | reverse complement strand
AAATTCAAATATTCCTTTTAATGCTTGTCCATTGGCATCAAAATTCTTGGCAGAAGATCCAGCGAATTTAATTGTACCCTTGTTGTCAAGGGCACCACTAGGGATTTCTAAGTTGCTTTCGGTAGTTAAAACACCACCATTTTCGATGAGGATAGTTGCCCCGTTTTGGAAAGTAAGCGACTGAGCATTTAAACCAGAAAAGCTAAAAAACAATATAGCAGTTAATATACAAGTGTACTTGTTCATATAATTGGCTATTTTGGGGGATGGTTTCACGGTTTGGTGTAATTAAGTTACTTTGGAAATAATGGAATATTTGCTTTGGAATTTTGTTGAAATTAAATTCCCATCGCGAAGAAATTGATTGCCTTCATATAGATCGTGCCACCTGAGCTACCTCCTAATCCAATTACTCTTAAATCTATTTCATCATTTTGAGCAAGTTCTGTCATAACGTGAATTGCGGTACTATTGAATACTGAATTATTACCAGATGGATCGGTATTTTCAACTACAACTACTCCTTCAGGTAGTAAGACGCCATTCTTAAATACTCCAAATACTAAATTGGGGTGTCCATTTTTGTATCCCGAATAAGAAAAAGTTAATGCAATATGAAAATGCTTGGATGTAGCACCTGTATATTTAATAATCCCTGCGCCGGTTGTTGAATTCACCAATGCAGTACATCCAGACATTGTTTCAACAAGTGTGTTTGTACCAATTGAAGTTCCAGTGGCTGGAAATTGTACAATATTCCAATTCGTGGAAGCAGTTGTATTTCCAACCCAAGAAACAGAACCGATCGATGTTGGTGTGCCTGATGTGCTGTAGAATCCAAGTTCAGCCATGGGAAGCATCATGTGAGCGTTCATGGTAATCATTCCATTGAATGTTGTCATACCATTAACTGTATTCGTTCCACTCAGTGTGTTCGCTCTGTTGTTAGAAGTCACTTCAGACCATGTGGCATTCTCACGGATATTAAGTTTATTGGTCGTTGTATTGTAAATAATCATTCCGTCTGTAGGTGTGCTTAATGCATCTCGAGTTACTGTGGTGATTTTGGGTATAACTACATTTCCAGTAAAAGTGTTAGTGCCTGTAAATGTGTTGTTGCTAGTTAAAGAGCCAAATTCAACATATCCAGTGTTTGCTGAATTTCTTATTGATAAAATATCGGATGAGGTGTTATAATAAACCATTCCTGCTGTTGGTGATCCAGGAGCAGCTGTTGGTAATTTCAATGTAGAGTTAAATACTGCGGAGTTTGAAAAAGTTGCAGTATTACTAAACGTGCTTGTACCTGAAAACGTATTATTTCCTGTAAAGGCATTATTTCCAGTTAAGCTACTTAGTTCTTTCCAACCAGCATTGTCTCTGTAGGTCAATAAATTGGTAGTGCTGTTATAAAGTAGCATTCCTGTTGTAGGAGAACTTATTGCATTTCTATTTGCGGTAGTGTAGTTGGGAGTTCTTATTACACTGTTGAATGAGATAGGATTGTTGAATGTAGCTGTGTTGTTAAATGTACTAGCACCACTGATTGTAGTTGTTCCAGAAATCGTGTTCGTGCCCGCTAAAGTGGTAGCACCATTAAAAGAATTGGTGCCAGAAAAAGTATTATTACCGGATACTGTTTGCGCTCGGTTGGTAGTACTTAGCTCAGACCAACTATTGTTTTCGCGGATATTTAATTTCCCAGTTGTGGTGTTGTAAATGATCAAACCATCAGCAGGAGTGCTTATAGCATCTCTCTGAACAGTTGTCATTCTTGGGGGAAGAAACCCTTTTGCGTTGGAACTCACTTCAAGTGCTGCTGAAGAGTTTACGGATCCTGAAACTCCAATTCCAATTTGCCCGCTCACGGTTCCACCTAATAAACATACAAATGCTGCTGCTATTTGTGTTTTGATGTTTTTAAATTTCATATATCTTTTAAGAAAAAATGTCGTAATCAAGTCAGTGACATTTTACTGTTTGGATATGCTGAACCATAAAGAGAAAAAAAGATAGGCTTAGATTTAATAAAGCATAAAAAAGACGAGAAGATAAAGCTTGAAAAAGGAGAGAAAGGAGTTCATTTTTTCGTCAGACTGTTATTAAGGCAAACGAAATTCCAAAAGTAAAAGGTACTTATTTCGGAAGTAGAATTGAACAAAGTGGTTCGAGTAGATTAAGTCTAGGAGAATTCGTGCTTTCCTCGATCTTGAAACTGAAATAAGTGGAAATCAATAATTTAAAAAGTGCGAATAGAAGATTGATTCATTCTCAAAATCGTAATGCAAATTTAACACCGAGTATTCTAGTATAGGTGACGGTAATCGGCTCAATTGAATGAATGAGCGGTTTGTTTGAACGAATGTGTTAAAAAACCAAATGAATGAACCAATCATTTAGTAAATAGACAGAATTTGCCTAAAATCACGGTGTTGCAAACTAGTGATTTTTCGATGAAATTACAAAATATGACAACAAAAATTTTGCAAATTTTCCAAAATCGACGTTCTTAAGTGGATTCTGCAATTCGTTTGTGAAAGAAAGATTATATTTTTGTATGCACATTCAATTATCAATTTTTTACTCTTTTATGCTACGTGGTCTTTTTATCATTTCAGTTTTGTCTATTTCTGCGTTAAATGCACAAGTAGGAATCGGAACAACCTCTCCAGCTGCATCAGCTCAATTGGAAGTGAAGTCAACCTCCAAAGGATTTCTTCCCCCAAGAATAGCATTGACATCCTTGTCGGATAATAGCACCATCAGTTCGCCTGCTGCGGGTTTATTGATTTATAATACTGCTTCAGCTGGTACTTCCCCAAACAACGTAACACCCGGTTATTACTATTGGAATGGAACTACTTGGTCAAGAATTCAAGAGAATGTGAATCCAGGTTCGTTTGAATGGAATTATGTGAAAGGCAGTCCAACCAGTAATTCCGGTACTTTAGTTGGAAATGCTTCTTGGATTTCGGGTATGGTAGAATTAACACCTAATACAACGTGGCAAAATGGTAAAGTGTATTGGAATCAGGATATCGATTGGGAACAGCCACTTCACATCACTGCACAGGTTTATGCCGGTGGTACTTCTGGAGGCGGAGATGGAACTTGGATTTTTTGGGGATGTTCTAGCGCAGCCGTTGGTTCAGGAGTTTTTCAATCTGCCGGAAATACGGGGATTTCGGTTTATTTAAATGAGTATGGAACCGAAGCAGTAACCGTTTACAAAAACGGAACGGCTATAGCTAGTTTGACACCTCTGCAAACCATAGATAATTCATTTTGGTATACAGTAGATCTATATTTTGGTAAAAATCCAGACGGAACTCGATTTTTAGATGTGAAAACGCATTCCGGCGATTTCTTAGGAACCGTTCAATTGGGCTCTTTTTCACCATCCGGTGATTATTTTGGAGTTGGTGCATGGACAGGTGCGGCAAATAATGGACATTACCTGAGAAGATTGTTAATTGGAAGTGCAGTGGGTCAGGCACGTTAATTTTTGGTCTATTTTCTTTCTATATTAAATCAATAATTCTTTTATAAGCTTAATCATCGCAAATACCATGTATGGGATTTTTAATAACAATTTGACCTTAAAACTTCTTGTAGTTTTTGCTGGCGGACTCTTTTTTACTTCTGTAAATGCTCAGATTGGAATCGGAACAACTTCTCCAGCTGCATCGGCTCAATTGGAAGTGAATTCGACATCCAAAGGATTCCTTCCCCCGAGAATAGGATTGACTTCCTTGACGGATAACAGCACTATCAGCTCGCCGGCAGCGGGATTGTTGATTTATAACACTGCTTCAGCAGGTACGTCCCCCAACAATGTAACACCTGGTTACTATTATTGGAACGGAGTTACTTGGTCTAGAATGCAAGAGAATGTGAATCCAGGGTTGTTCGAATGGAATTATATGAAAGGCAGTCCAACCAGTAATTCCGGAGCTTTTGTTGGTAATGCATCATGGCAAACAGACAAGGTTCAACTTACACCCAATACATCTGGGCAAAACGGTAAAGTGTATTGGAGTCAGGATATTGATTGGACACAACCCCTTCATATTACCGCGCAAATTTATGCTGGGGGCAATTCTAATGGTGGAGATGGAATTTGGATTTTTTGGGGATGTTCTAGCGCCGCTATTTCTTCCGGTGCTGGTCTTTCCGCTGGGAACACGGGTATTTCTGTTTATTTAAATGAATATGCTACGGAAGGAGTTAGTGTAGCAAAAGATGGTACCACGATTGCAACATTATCGCCCCTTCAAAATATTGACAATTCTCTTTGGTATTCTGTAGATTTTTATTTTGGTAAAAATCCGGATGGTACTCGATTTTTAGATGTGAAAACGCATTCTGGCGATTATTTGGGAACGGTTCAATTGGGCTCATTTACACCTTCGGGTGATTATTTTGGTCTAGGTGCATGGTCGGGCTCTGCTAGTAATGGTCATTTCATGAGAAGACTATTAATCGAAAGTGCGGTTGGTCAGGCTCGTTAATTATTTTATCTATCTAATTTACTCTGTAGATCATTCCTTACTTCAACGATTTTATACGTTAAACACCATGAGTGAAACTAAAAAAAACTTAAAAACTTTAAAACTTCTTGTAGTTTCTATTGGCGGACTCTTTTTTACTTCTATAAGTGCCCAAGTTGGAATAGGCACATCTTCGCCATCGTCATCTGCACAATTGGAAGTTAATTCGAGTTCTAAGGGTTTTTTACCCCCTCGAATTGCACTGACTTCCATTACGGATAATTCAACGGTGGCCTCACCCGTTGCTGGGTTGCTAATTTACAATACTGCAACAGCTGGTACATCTCCTAATAATGTGACTCCTGGTTTTTATTATCACAATGGAAGTAATTGGCAAAGAATTATAAACTCGGATAAACAAACAACCAAATATACAAAACTCATAAATAATGTATCAGCAAGTGCGACGTCTGTTTCCGGAAATACAAACGTGAGCAACTGGACGGCTACTTATAATGCATCGGGTGGAGATGTTTTGATTTTGGCTAATTTTTCAGGATTTACAAGTGCTAATAATGCATTCGTTACGTATAGAATTATGAGGGATGGTTCTTCCATTGCAACGGGTAATTTTTATTTTAACGCTGCAAGTCAGCATCTCACCGTACCTCAAATATCGGCAGTGGTTGAAAATGAAACGGGTTCTCATTCATATGGTATCAGAATAGAGTCTGGTTTGATTTTGGATGCTTCTGATTATTGTACGATGGTAGTAGCGGAATCTAACATTCCATAGCGTTCAGAACAACCATCCCCCGAAAAAAGAAATTATAGAAACTAACTTTTGTTATTGTTTTAAGTTGTTTTTTAACGACTTGATTAAACTAATTGGATAGGAATCCTAAGTTTATAGTTTCTCTAGCAACGAATTTTAATGTTCAACCACTTTGTGGTTTATTTCAATATTCGTGTAACTTGCGTTTTACATGAGGAAAATTTGGTTTTTATCGGCACTGTTGCTGCTCGCCTACGAATGGCTGAGAGTATATTTTATCATGCCCATGCCTGGGAGTCAAAAAGTCAATTCACTCGAGTGGGCTTATGGTTTATATCAGTATCGTTGGGTTATTCGATTGTTTTTCATTGTTTTGATTGCTTTATTTTTTACACGAGTATGGCCAAGATTTAGAATAAGCAGTTTGTTTTTGTTGGTTTTAATTGCTGTATCGACTTATATGACTAATTATCCGATGAGTGCCGATACGATGTTTTTGACTATGAAAACTACTCGCTGGGAAAAGTCGGATTTCAATGCAATTGAACCAGACCGATTGGTATTGGGTGTGGAGCAAAACGGTGTTTATCGAGCATATCCCGTGAATATTTTAGCTCATCACCATCAGGTAATTGATACGTTGGAGAAAGGCAGTCCCATTTTGGCTACCTATTGTTCTGTTTGTAGAACGGGAATGGTGTATAAACATCCCCAAAAAGAAGGAAAATTGGAGCGATTTAGGTTGGTAGGGATGGATCATTTCAATGCCATGTTTGAGGATGAATCAACTCAATCGTGGTGGCAGCAGGCAACTGGGGAAGCGGTTATTGGTGAAAGAAAGGGTGAAAAATGGGAAGCTATACCTTCGGTTCAAACTACATTGGGGGAGTGGTTGACTTTGCATCCTGAAAGTTGGATTTTGCAAGAGGATTCAGCTTTTACGCAAGATTATAATGACTTGAAATCGTTTGATGATGGTTCTATTAAGTCGGGATTATTGAACAGAAAAAAGGAGTTGGGACATGCAAAAAACTGGGTGGTATGGATTTGCTATGGGACAGAGGTTCGCAGTTATTCCTGGGAGGAAATTGAGAGAAGAGGATGGTTGTTTGATACTTTGGGAGGTAAGAGGATTGTTATTGGAACCACCAACAAGAAGAGTTTGATGTCGTTTGTTCTTCCTGAGGGGATGAGTGAAGGGGATGTGAATTCTGGAAACCTATTAAAATTGTTTTCCGAAAGCGAAAAAGTAGAATCGCATCAGGAGTTTAGGCACAGTTTCGATCAGTTTCGTAGGGGGAAATGATGGAAATTGGTGGAGATTGGGTGAAATGAATTAGTTTAAATAGCGAAATTTACATAGTTAAAATGGAGTTGGTGGAATGGACATAGCTTTCTGTGGGCAAGTATGGCCAGTTTTTATCGAAGAGAATACATTTCCAATGCGGATTCCCCTGCTTCCCCAAATAAATGAGGGAGCATTTGAGGAAGGTTTTGAGGGAGCTTTTGTGGGTGCTTCAAAAAATTAGCAGTTAGATTTTTTCATTTAATGGATGTTTTAATGATGAAGAAGAAATTAGGTTTCTTCAATAACGATCAAAATTAGATTTAATGCAAAATAGTATATAGCTGTATTTGAATATCTTAAGTGGATATAAATGATTACACACCGAGGTAATTGAATGTCGTAAAATTGAAGTTAAGTTTTGCGAAAATCGTAAAACTTAACTAATCGAATTTTTTAATGTACAGATATTGGGTTACATGTGCTGAGTACTTTTGTGCCAGTTATTTTTTTCTTTAAAATATTGCACTTAAGTGAAACTTATTTAAATTTGTATGGGAGCCAACCAGAAATTCCGTTCTGTGATTTTTTATAAGAATTATTTTCAAAACTTTTTTGCTGTTCAAAATCCAAAGATAAAATCAAAAATTATTTGGACTTTTGAGTTGATTGAACAAGTTGAGAAAGTTCCTGAAACTTACTTGAAACACATTGAGTCTACTAACGGACTTTATGAAATTAGGGTTCAACATGGGAGTAATATTTATCGGATATTCTGTTTCTTTGACGAGGGGAAAGTAGTAATCATTGCAAACGGATTCCAAAAGAAAACAAATAAAACTCCCAAGAGTGAAATTGCAATTGCACTTAGTATAAAAACCGAATATGAAAACAACCAAACCTGATACCATATCCTTAGAGGAATTTAAATTGCAGAATTACGGCGAAATAGGAACTCCGAACAGAGACGCCTTAGAAAGTGGTTTTGAATCATTTAAAATCGGAGCATTAATCCAATGTAAGCGAATAGAATTGGGAATGACGCAAGAGCAATTAGCATTGAAAGTGGGTACTACTAAATCGTACATTTCTAAAATAGAAAATAATGTAAAAGAAGCCCGGATTTCAACCGTTCAGAGGATTATTGAACTCGGATTTGGTGGCAAACTCGAATTAAATATTCGAATGTGAGTTAAAAC
>CAYPYX010000090.1:0-7758 GCA_964415065.1 uncultured Rhizobium sp. | reverse complement strand
CCAATCAATCCACCCGCAAAACCAGGCCCTTTAAATAATGACCCTCGGGATGGAAAATGTTGACCGGATGATCAGGCCCCTGCGATAAACGGTGTAAAATTTGACATTTTCTACCGACTTCAATCGCGGCAGCAGTTACCGTGTTTAAAAATAGCGCCTCGTCGATAACCTGCGAACACGAAAAAGTAAATAACAATCCGCCCGGTTTAACTCGTTGCAATCCCAATGCATTCAATCGCTTATATCCCATGGTTGCGGAATGTTTCTTTTTTAAACTTTTCGCAAACGCTGGTGGATCTAACACCACAATATCGTAATTGTTCTCTTCGTCGGATAAATATTGAAGTACATCGGCAGTTTCGCTCCTATGATGCTCGCTGAAACCATTTAAATCGGCATTCACGTCACATAAATCCGTTGCAGTTTTTGAAATATCCACCGATACAACCTGTTTAGCTCCTCCATGTAAAGCAGCTATAGAAAATCCTCCAGTGTATGCAAACGTATTTAACACTGATTTGTCCTTTGAATAATGCCTAAGCAGATTGCGATTCTCTCGTTGATCTAGGAAAAATCCAGTTTTTTGTCCTGTAACCCAATTAACATTCAGTTTCATGCCATATTCTTCCACCACGGCATCATGAATGTCCCCCAAAAGAAACCCATCTTCGACTTCATCGTCGTGAAGAGCAGCCTTGCTTTTGGTGTAAATGGTGGTAATATCAGTTCCGAAATTGGTTTGAATGGCTTGTGAAATTTCATCCAAGTGCAGGTACATTCCGTCGCTATGTGCTTGAATTACAGCTGTATTTTTGTAAATATCTACGATAAGCCCGGGAAGTTCATCACCTTCACCATGTACCAACCGATAAGCATTGGTTGGTGAATTTACATTCATTCCCAACTGTTCACGGAGTGATTTGCATTTTGCAATTTTAGCATTCCAGAAATGGTTATCAATTTCCACGGGTTCGAAACTCAGTACACGAATGGTAATACTCCCTGTTCCAACGTGGCCAATGGCACAAAACTCCTTTTTATGATCCAGAACTTTCACCAATTCACCGGCACTGCAAGGGTCCATTTTTTCGATGGCACCAGAAAAAATCCAAGGATGTCGACGGGCTATGGCAATTTCTTTCCCTTTTTTGAGGATGGCTATTTTCACAGCAGCAAAGGTAGTTTTTTTTCAATTGCTTTGATATTCATTCCAATTCACTGAAATTTGAATCATGGCCGAAAAACTCAGCGAAATTATTGCCTACCTAGAAACTATTGCGCCACCATCCCTGCAAGAATCATACGACAACAGCGGGTTGTTGGTGGGAAACCGAAATAAAATGATTCATCAGGCCTTGATCAGCTTAGATTGCACCGAAGATGTGGTTCAAGAAGCCATATACAAAAACTGCGATTTGATTATTTCGCATCATCCTATTGTTTTCGGGGGACTCAAACGCCTGACGGGAAGTAATTATGTGGAACGAACCGTTGAAATGGCTGTTAAAAATGATATCGCTTTGTATGCAATTCACACCAATCTCGATAACGTTTTACATTCCGGTGTGAATTCAAAAATTGCAGAAAAGTTGGGTTTAGAGCGTACGTCCATTTTATCCCCTAAAAAAGGAAAACTATTAAAATTACAGGTTTACACGCCGGTGGATTTTGTAGAATTGATTTCGGAAGCTGTGTTTGCTGCCGGTGCGGGACGAATAGGCAATTACAGTGAATGTAGTTTTCAAGGTCAAGGTTTGGGGACGTTTAAGCCCATGTCGGGCGCTAATCCGTTTACCGGAACTCAAGGGGTTCGAAGTCGCGAAGAAGAAGTTCGATTGGAAGTGATTTTGCCGGAGCACGCTGTTTCTCAAGTACTGACAGCAATGAAACAAGCGCATCCTTATGAAGAGGTAGCATACGATTTAATTCGATTGGAAAACGAATGGCAGGAGGTTGGCAGTGGATTGTTGGGGTATTTGCCGGAAGAAAAGACAGTTGATGAATTTTTAGGTCACCTAAAACAATCGATGGAACTGCCTCTAGTGAAGTTTACGCCACTAAAATCCCCCGAAAAGAAGGTTAAAAAAGTGGCGGTTTGTGGCGGTTCTGGAAGTTTTTTAACTAAGATGGCATTAGCGCAAGGCTGTGACGCCTACGTAACGGCTGATGTGAAGTATCACGAGTTTTTCGACTCTGAAAATCGCATGTTGTTGTGTGATATTGGTCATTTCGAGTCGGAAAAATACACTATTGATCTGATTGCTGAGATTTTATCAAAAAAATTCCGTACTTTTGCAACCATTTTTGCACAATCTATAACCAACCCAGTACAATATTTTATATAGCATGGACGTAACCGTAGAAAAAAAACTACAAGACCTTTGGAAGTTGCAGCAAATCGACAACAAGATTGACTCTTTGAGAGCGGTTTTGGGGGAGTTGCCAATGGAAGTTTCCGATTTAGAAGACGAAATTACCGGTCTTGAAACCCGTGTTCAGCACATACAATCTGAAATCGATGATTACAATACTGAGATTTCCCACAAGCGCAATGCTATCAAAGATTTTCAGCGTTCTATTGAGAAGTACAACGAACAGTTGAACAACATCAAGAATAGCCGCGAATACGAAGCGATTGATAAAGAAAAGGAAATCGCAGGTTTGGAAATCCTAGCTGCTGAAAAGCGCATCCGTGATTACGGAAAGCAAATTGATTCCAAAACTGAATTGTTAACTTCAACTCAAACTTCTTTAGAAAGCAGAAAAGCGGATTTGGAATTCAAAAAAGCAGAACTGACTGAGATTGAAAAAGAGAATGAAGAGGAAATCGCGAAATACAACAAAGACCGTGAAGCGGCTATGAAGAAGTTGGATGAGCGTTTGGCACGTGCTTACAACCGTATTCGTGAGAACATGAAAAACGGTGTGGCAGTTGCTCCGATCATGCGTGGATCTTGCGGAGGTTGTTTCTCTAAAGTTCCACCTCAACGTCACAGCGATATTCGCGCTCACATTAAAATTACAGACTGCGAACATTGCGGTAGAATTTTAGTTGACCAAACGATTTCTGGTATTGCAGCGCAAAACGAAGAAGTAGTTGAAAAACCAACACGCAGAAAAATGCGTTTAACTGCAAAGTAAACGTTGCTTATTGTTGGATCCAAACCCAATTAAAATGGATAGGGTCAAACGGTAGTGTAATGATACAACGAGTTTCTATAAAGAGAAAGGGCTTCCCGTGGGAAGCCCTTTCTCTTTATGAGTCTTATTGAATATCTAAATTTTATTTTTAAAATTTGACTACCAATAATCCTGTAATTGATGACGCCTATCAACCAATTACACCTGCAGCTTTTAAATCAATACTGCTCCTTCTCATTAGGGAAATCCACACTTTTTACATCTTCGATGTATTGACTCACGGCTCCATGAATTGAGTCGTACAAGTTTAAATATCTACGCAAAAAACGAGGATTGAACTGCTTGGTGATGCCCAGCATGTCGTGCAAAACTAATACTTGTCCGTCCACACCATTTCCGGCACCAATTCCAATAACTGGAATGGTTAAATTCGCAGCTACTTTACGCGCTAAATCTGCAGGGATTTTTTCAAGAACCAAAGCAAAACAACCTGCTTGCTCCAACAATTTGCTATCTGCAATTAATTTCTCCGCTTCTGCGTCCTCAGTTGCACGAACCGTATAGGTTCCGAATTTATAAATACTTTGAGGTGTAAGTCCCAAATGTCCCATAACTGGAACGCCGGCAGTTAAAATTCGTTTTACGCTCTCCAATATTTCTTCACCGCCTTCCATTTTGATGGCATGAGCTCCGCTTTCTTTCATGATTCGAATCGCGCTGTCTAAAGCCACTTTGGAGTTACCCTGGTAGGAACCAAAAGGTAAATCAACTACGACCAAAGCACGATTGATTCCACGAACCACACTGGAAGCGTGGTAAATCATTTGATCCAACGTGATTGGAAGTGTAGTTTCATGACCAGCCATAACGTTAGAAGCGCTATCACCCACCAATATTACATCGATTCCAGCATCATCCACAATGGTTGCCAATGAATAATCGTAAGCCGTAAGCATGGATATCTTTTCACCACGTTGTTTCATTTCGATTAAAACATGGGTGGTGACTTTTTTAATTTCTTTATGAACCGACATTTGCGTGTATTTAACTGCAATATTTGTCATAATTTCGGAATTCGTACTCATTTCCCCCGAAAAAATGATAACAAAATCGTAATTTTGGAAAGATGTTGTTTCCAAAGTCCCTAGAACGCTTGCGTTTTATCCTTAAAAATTCGGGTCGTTCTTCCGTTTCTAAATGGTTTATTGTTTTGATTTTCTTGGGATTATCGGTCTCTGCTTGCGATAATGAAGTCGACATTAATGCCGATTGGAAAGAAACCATGATTTTGTATGGTTTGTTAGATGCAAATCAATCCGAACAGTATATTAAAGTAAATAAGGCGTTTTTGAATGAAGCCGGATCTGCTTTAATGATTGCAAAGAATTCCGATAGTTTGTATTTGGAATCCGTTACCGTAAAGATAATTCGCAGTAAAACAGGCGAAGAATACATACTTACCCGAGTAAATGAAATTTCAAAAGACTCAGGAATATTTGCAAATGATGTAAATTACTTGTACAAAATGACTGATCCAGTATATGAAAATGAAATGTATGAACTGGTTGTGGAAAGTGGAAAAACAGGTCAAATTGCCAAAGCAGTAACCTACACATTAGGGAAAACCAAGATTGAAGCGCCATTTAGAACTTCCAATCCTATTTTTTCATTGGGAGCAAATTATATTTTCATTTCGTACGTTCCTGCAATTAATTCTTACGCCTACGACATTAAAATGTTGGTTGAAGTTCAGGAATTCAATCGCAAAGATACCTCGCTTCTCGAAACAAAAAATTTGAGATGGAACGTAATAACAAATTATAGAATGCCACAAGTTGGGGCTGGCGCACCCATGCCAACCGTAATTCATCAGATTGAACGCACCGCGTTTTATCAATTTCTGTCCACCTATTTGACCGACACTTCAGATAATATAGTACGTCGAATCAAGTCAGTTGGAATGCAGTATTACGGCGGAAATCAAACTTTGGTTGATTACATTTCGGTGAACGAACCAGCAATTGGAATTGTGCAAAAACAGGCAGAATATTCCAATGTGCAAAATGGATTTGGGTTGTTTGCTGCTCGTAGTATGCAGCAAGTGGTGAATGTTCCCATGGACCCCAATTCGGTAACTTATTTACAGAAAAATGTGTATACCGCGCCGCTGAATTTTATTCGATAGAGGATCTTTAGGCAAGTTGCATTATGCCTGCAGTCGCTTCCCGTATCCGCAGTCAAGCTAGAAGCAAATAACAACTAATTATTTAACATCCCGAAGTTGTCTTCTTGAAAACTAAACTTCGTATAATGTTCGATTTAAAATCATCAACCTCGGTCCAATAATGGAATTAAATCGGGCATAATCTGAGATATTTTTTCCTTGGGGACTTTTGTAACGTCAATAAAATGAACGGTTTTGCCGTTGTTGAGAGATTGTCCAGCAATCCATTGCAGTTGAAATTCTGATTCGGGTCTACCTTTCAACCATCTACGAACCGGCATTAAGCAATACCATCCTGTAATATTCCCTCTGGAGTCGCGCATAGCCATCATGCTTTTTACGGGACCAGAAACAATGCGTTCATATTTGAATGTATCTTGTAGTTTAATTTCCTTCAATTTTTGTTTGAAATTCGTACTTCCTCCATTGGCTTGAATAATCGATGGATGTAAGTGAGCCAAAAATGCATCCCAATTTCCTTGATCGTAACCCATGGTAAATTCGTTGGCAGCCACTTGAAACGCTCTACGCATTCGGAAACTATCCAACTCATTTGCCGTTAGATCTCCTTCAACGATGCCGCTAGTTTCAATGGTGTCTACCGCAGAATTTGCTTTTTCTGAGGTTTGGGAAGTATCAACTCCTGAAGAATCAGTTTCTTCGGAGTTGCCACAAGATTGAAATTGTGCAATGCTTGCAAAAATGGTCAACCAAATAAATATTTTGCTCAACGGTTTGTTGGAAAATGCGGTATTGTTTTGGGATAATTTGAAATTCATTTTTGATGGTTTGTTCACCATTAGCAAAAGTACAAAAAAATGCTAGAGTTGAGGATGCAGAATAAAAAAGGCCGCCTCAATTGAGGCGGCCTTCGCATGATTGTGCAAATGTATTGTTTTTATGAAACGTACATTTGAGTATAGGTTTTATACTTATTTCACTTCTTCGAAATCAACGTCTTGGATTTCGTCGCCAGCATTACCTGATGCACCGTTGCCAGCAGCACCGGCACCAGCACCAGCATCGCCAGCCGCATTCGCATCGCCTTGAGTAGCATTATACAAATCTTGACTCGCTACGCTCCAAGCGTCGTTTAAGGTTTTTGTGTGAACTTCGATATCGGTTAAATTCTTGGCAGCAACCGCCTCTTTCAATTTTGCCATTGCATCTTCGATTGGTGCTTTTTTGTCTGCTGGAATTTTATCACCGTACTCTTTCAACTGCTTTTCAGTTTGGAAAACCAAGCTATCTGCGGCGTTCACAGTATCGATTTCTTCTTTGCGTTTTTTATCCGCTTCAGCATTCAATTCTGCTTCTTTACGCATTTTTTCGATTTCATCTTTCGACAAACCAGAACTTGCTTCAATTCGAATTTTTTGCTCTTTACCGGTTGCTTTGTCTTTAGCGAATACACTTAAAATACCGTTTGCGTCGATATCGAAAGTTACTTCGATTTGAGGAACTCCTCTTGGTGATGGTGGAATTCCGTCCAAAATGAAACGACCGATCGATTTGTTATCAGCAGCCATAGAACGCTCACCTTGCAATACGTGAATTTCAACTGATGGTTGATTATCCGCAGCTGTACTGAATGTTTCGCTCTTTTTGGTTGGGATGGTTGTGTTGGACTCGATCATTTTGGTCATTACACCGCCCATTGTTTCAATACCCAAACTCAAAGGTGTAACGTCAAGCAACAAGATGTCTTTTACTTCACCTGTTAATACACCTCCTTGAATTGCAGCACCAATTGCCACAACCTCATCAGGATTTACTCCTTTGGATGGAGCTTTACCAAAGAAATCTTCTACCAACTTTTGAATTGCTGGTATACGGGTAGAACCACCCACCAAGATTACTTCGTCGATTTGACTTGCAGAGTATCCTGCGTCTTTCAACGCTAGTTTGCAAGGTTCTAAAGTGCGCTTGATCAAGCTATCTGCTAATTGTTCAAATTTTGCACGAGTTAATTTGCGCACTAAGTGTTTTGGAACACCATCAACAGCCGTAATGTAAGGTAAGTTAATGTCAGTTTCAGTGCTGCTAGACAATTCGATCTTTGCTTTTTCAGCCGCTTCTTTCAAACGTTGTAAAGCCATCGGATCTTTTCTTAAGTCGATATTTTCTTCGCCTTTGAACTCGTCAGCCATCCAATCGATCAACACTTGGTCAAAGTCATCACCGCCCAAATGGGTGTCACCATTGGTTGATTTTACCTCGAATACACCGTCCCCCAACTCAAGAATAGAAACGTCAAACGTTCCACCCCCTAAGTCGTAAACAGCAATTTTAATATCGCGATCAATTTTATCTAAACCGTAAGCCAAAGCAGCAGCAGTAGGCTCGTTAATGATACGTTCCACTTTCAAACCAGCGATTTCACCCGCTTCTTT
>CAYPYX010000089.1:0-7885 GCA_964415065.1 uncultured Rhizobium sp. | reverse complement strand
ATATTGTACCAGCGCACAATTCCCAGAAAAAATAAAAAACGTATAATTCGTTGCTGCTGTATGGGCGACATTACATTTTGTATATGACCTGCAAGTTATGTCCTTTTAACATTTCTTTTGCACGATCAATATCTTCGGTAAAGCCCAGAATAAAACCTCCACCGCCGCTGCCGCAGAGTTTCAAGTAATAACAATTGGTTTCAATTCCTTTTCTCCAAACGTCTTCAAATTTTTGGGGAATCATGGGTTGAAAATTGTTTAAAAAGAGAGTAGAAAGCGCTTTCACATTTTCCAATAATGGTTTCACTTCACCTTTAAGGAAATGTTTTACGGCGTGATCGTTGTGTTTTTTTAATTCGGTTTTCACCATATTGCGGAAACCTTCTTCTTTCAAACGTTCCAAGAAAATTTCCACCATTCCTTTGGTTTTTCCGGGGGATCCAGAATTCATCAAGAAAATAGCCCCCTTACTGTGGGCATTTTCCACCGGAATTCCTACGGTATCTAAACTGCCTTTACCTTTGATGAGAATAGGCAAATTCAAATAACAAATCAACGGATCTAAACCCGAACTTTTACCGTGGAAATAGCTTTCCATAATGGCCAAATTGGATTTTAACTCAGCTAAGTTCTCCTCGATCATTACGTCGTCGGCCGTGATAGGATGTATGGTGTAGTTCTTGTACAAGGCGGCAACCAATGCCCCCGAGGAACCTACTCCAAATCCTTGAGGTATGCTACTATCAAAATACAACCCGCTTTCCAAATCGGATTCCAAGCGTGCGAAATCCATTTTAAAGGGTAATTCACCGTTGAAGTGCATATCCTTTAAATGTTTAACATACTTTACAATGTTGCGGTTGGATTTGATTTGAGATTCGGTTTCTGCACCTGTGGGTGCTACATCAAAACGGCCTTGAAAGTGTTCAAATGGAATGCTCAATCCCATTGAATCCTCAATAATTCCGTATTCCCCAAACAATAATATTTTGGCATAAAACAAGGAATCTTTCAAGACAGCTTTCGACGACATTTTAGTTTATTTTGGTAGGGCCTCCACCCATTGCACTGCAAAGATACAATTGGTTTTTGCAATATGGTAACAATTCAGCGTTAATAAAGTTCATTACATCGGCTTCTTGTTTTGAATTATACAACAAATGAACATTAGCGCCGGCATCTAAAGTGAATGCCATTTCCCAATTGGTTTCTCTGCGCTTTTTCCAGACTAACTCAATTATAGCCAATGTGTTCGGACGAATCAGCATGTAATAAGGAATCGACGACATCATCATGGCGTGCAATTGCAAGGCTTCCGATTCTATTAATTCCACGAATCTGGAAACATTACCTTGTTGCAATACTTCCGACAGTTCCGTAAGATTTTTATTCGCTTGTTCGAACCGAGCTTGAGCGTAGGCATGTGATTTCAACAAATCGTGTCCTTGAGTGCTGCTCACTGTTTTTTCGCCATCATCTACAATCAGAACTGCGTCTTTCCAATGCAACAATTTCTCACTAACACTGAACGGAAACGCAATGGCATATTCATCTGAACTTCCCGGTATACTACTTAATTTGCCCCAAACACCGGCACCTTCAAACATACTTCTACAAGCACTTCCTGATCCCAAGCGTGCGCAAATACTCACTTTTTGATAAAATTCTGGAGTTCCCGTTTCCAGGATTCCCTCCAAATCCACGATACATAACGCCAAAGCACCAAAACCTGCAGCAGAACTCGCAATACCCGCACCGTGAGGAAAATTATTGCTCGATTCAATTCTCAAATCCCACTGAGTAGCAGCAGGAACAATGGAGGATATTCTTTGCAAAAAAGTATGAATTTTAGGCTCAAACGATGGCTTCGATTTTCCATCTAAAAAGAATTCAATCTGAGAATTTTCTCCTTTTTTGGGGGACGCTATTACGGTAGTTTCCGCAAATAAATCGTTTAGCGTCCAACTAATAGAAGGATTTGCCGGCAATTGCACTCCCCCTTCTTTCTTGCCCCAGTATTTTACCAATGCAATGTTGCTTGGACAACGATACGTTACTGTTTTGTGTTCTAAATTACTTTGTGACATTCTTTTTATATCGAGTATTTCTCTAGATTTCAATTTTCCTTCAGTGTATGTTTTTACTCTGTAGCTTCATTCGGAAATCACCAGGTCATTCATTCGGAAATTCCCACGTCATTTATTCTGAAATTACCACGTCATTCAATTGGAGATCACCAGGTCATTCCAATTTTTTACTTCACAGCCGTTCCATAGCGAATAATAGGCATCCCAAACAACGGAATTTACCAATAACATATCGCCGCCCCATGCTCCTAACCATTTACACACGCCTCTGGGCAACGGTTTCACACCGAAATAAGTATAAGGCGTTACCATGCCCAACAACTGCGATAAGAACATTTGGTACATTTCGATTCCAGTTTCTAAGGCCATTAACTCTTGGGCATCGCGCACAATTTCAATGATTTTTTGAATTTGCATTCGATAATTCTCATCCCGGGAGAGATCTTCCAACATATCGCTCACTTGGGAAGTACTGGTTCTGGAATTCACTTTATTACCAAGAAATACCACTTTCCAATCTTTGGTTAATTCCGAATTTACTTTCCACTGGCGGAAATGAACACCTTGCTCATTTCGCCAATAAATCAAAGGCTTTTGCACGGCTGCTATGGCTACATCGTATCCACTTCCCCCGAAAACCTTATCCTGTACCTGAAAGGGATCCAACTTAAAATATCGGCACACGAGTTCAATAAACGTACTGCTGCTGCCCAACCCACTGTTTCGATCAAATTCCAAACGCGTTTCAAAACGGTACGATTTGCCTGGTTTCCAAAATGTTGGATCCACCAAAGCAAGTACCTTCAGCAAATGAGAATCCTCTGAATCGGTGGGTGAGTTTGTGCTTGGAGAATCTTCAGTGTTGGAAATTTCTGCAGCATTCGCGGTTTGTTTGGAATCATTAGAAATACTGGCATTCTCAGCATTCGCGGTTTGTTTGGAATCTTCAGAAATTCTAGCATTCGCGGAATTCCGCTTCAGAAATTCGATATCAAATGATTCTGAAAACCAAGTAGCGCCATGCAAATCCAATGCATTAAAAATCAAACGATCTTCCGCATTCCCCGGTGAATTAAACTCCCAAACATCCATCCATTGTCCCGCTTTAACCGGAACTGCCAATCCCTCAAATCCTTTGGTTACGGCATATTCACCCACCAAAAGTATCTTTCCAGGAGCATAATACGATTGCATTCTTACTTATTCTGTTTGTTTCTATTTACTTCTATTTACCGAAATTTATAACGCCATCAATTGGATTTCAGTGACAATGCTCCGCCTCTAACTTTAGAAAAGGCTTCAACCGTAGCGCTGTAACTTACCACTTTATCTTTGAAGTATTCCACGATGATTTTCTTTTCATCTTCCGTAGCTTCGAGTTGATTGAGGATGTTCAACAGGTGCATTTTCATGTGTCCTTTTTGAATCCCCGAAGTGATCAATGAACGAACGGCACTAAAATTCTGCGCCAAACCCGCCACAGCAATGATTTTCATCAAATCTTCTGCGGAAGGATATCCCAACAATTCATGTGCGAATTTTACCATGGGGTGCAAGGACGTGATTCCGCCCACCGTACCAATGGAAAGCGGCAATTCCAACCAAAAATGGAATTCATCACCCCGAATTTCAGCGTGAGTCAATGAAGTGTATTTTCCATCTTTCGCGGCATAGGCATGCGCACACGCTTCCGTTGCTCTAAAATCATTGCCTGTTGCTATGATAACGGAATCAATTCCGTTCATGATGCCTTTGTTGTGTGTAACTGCACGATAGGGTTCAACCGTTGCTATTCGTATTGCTCTTACAAACTTTTCAGCAAACTCCTGATTACCAATTCCACTGCCTTCATTGATGTTTTCAATTTTACAAGAAACCGATGCACGAACCACACATTCCGGAGTAAAGTTACTTAATATGCTCATCACAATCGTAACATCCCCTAAATTGGATGATTCTTGAACCATGGATTTCCATTCTTTTGCAATGGCTTCCAAACAGGAATTGATGAAATTCGCGCCCATGGAGTCGCGTGTATCGAATTTTACTTCGATTTGATAATAATCGTTTTCGGCTTCGGTTTTGTCGATTAATTCTAATCCCAAAATTCCACCTCCACGCTGACGCATATTTTTGGTAATATCTTGGGTGGCTTCAAAAAATCGGGTTTTATTCTCTTCAAAAAATTGAATCAAATCGAACGACGTTGCTTCACTGTGATTCCAAAGAAAATGTACGTGTCCAATTTTGGTCATGCCCAAAACTTCGGCTTTAAATCCACCTCGATCCAACCAGAAGTTTGCTGCTTTCGCCGCAGCTGCTACCACACTACTTTCTTCAATTGCCAACGGAATCGCATACAACTCGTTATTAATCAAAAAATTAGGAGCGACACCGAAAGGCAAATAGTAGTTACTTATGGTGTTCTCAATGAATTCATCGTGTAATTTTTGAACTTCGGGTTGCTGATGCCAGTACCCTTTTAACATGCTCAATGCGGTTTCGGGTTCTCCCGTAAAATGTTGAATAAGCCATTCCATTTTGGCTTCTTTACTCAATTTACTGAATCCGGATATAGGTGTAACGTTTTTCATGCTTTTATCGTTAAGTAGGTTTGTGCCATTCTTAGGCCATCCAATTGACTTTCAATATATTCAAACAATTCTTCTTCTCCTAAGAGTGCGTATTTCAAAAACGACGCTGCTTGTGCATATCCCACTCCAATTTGATGTTTTTGCGTTAGGGAATTCAATTTTTCCATGTGGTAAAATCCGTCTAAAAAACCTTTGATTCCACCCGAAACCAATACGTTTTTTACCTCAATCGGTTCATTTTCCCAACCCGAAATCCAATCTGTCATTTCTACCGCTGTATGTCCAATTTTCGTTGCCGATTCCCAAGATTCCTTGCGCACATCTTCCCTTCTCAAATTTTCGAGCAACGAAAAATTGGTTCCTCCAAAAGCACCGTAATCCAAAGCTTCCAGGGGCAATTTCAGTAAAGCTTTTAGTGATTTGGGACCCATTCCTTGTCCCACTTCTTTCACCATTACCGGATACTTGGCTTGGTCTAAGACGCGTTGAATGGTTTCTATCGGGGGATGTATATAGCGGTCGCCTTCAGGTTGAAACCACTCTTGAAGGGGATTCACGTGAATAATCAAACCATCGGACTCCAGTTGCTTAATCATTTCATCCACCCTACTCAATTGATTTTCAGCGATCAACTGTTCCAATTGAGCTATTCCCAAGTTGGCAAACAATGGCTGATCTCCGATGAATTTCCTAACCGCAAAATCGGCTGCCGTTTCTTTTTGTTCTAAAACTGGACGACAAGAACCCAATCCCATCCCCAAACCATAACGAGCAACTGCTTTTGCCAGATTCTGGTTAATCAATTTGGCTTTTTCGGCACCGCCTGTCATACTACTCACCCAAATTGGGGCTTGCAAAGTTTTATTTGCAATGGTCAATTGGGGTAATAGAGTGGTTCGAATATCTCCGCCCAAAACGGGTTCATAATAAAATCGATGATCATTTTCACTAGATTGTGATTGAAATGCCAATTCGATATGATCGGTTTTTCGTTTATGAAGGGATGATTCTGACAATTTAAATGGTTTTAAGTGGGTTGTATGTGTTTAACTTGCGAATTATTGGTTTGAAGCTGTGTGGTCTGTTTTGAAGTAGACGGTCTTATTCATATAGGATTCAACAGATGCGAAATACCTGTAAAACAATGGTTAAGTCCAAGTTTATTCGATGTAAAGCTTACACAAAACGATTGAATTTTAAGACATTCCTTCTACAAAATTAACAAAATTCAGTTGTTACAGAAACAAAATAACCGGCTTAAGGTTTTGAATTTTTCAGCTTTTCGTTGTTTTTGTGTCTTTCGGAGTCGCGATTTGTTTTTTTCTCTATATTCTTTTGAACGGCCTCAGTGAGATTCACACCGGTTTGATTGGCCAAACAGACCAATACCCAAAGTACGTCGGCCATTTCATCGGCTAATTGCTTGCCCTCTTCGTTGGATTTAAACGACTGATCTCCATAGGTGCGAGCCATCAATCGAGCCAACTCACCTACTTCCTCCATCAAAATGGCTGTATTGGTCAATTCCGAAAAATAGCGAACGCCTATGGTTTTAATCCACTGATCTACGGAAAGTTGCAATTCACTTAACGTAAGTTTAGTATCCCCTTCAGAGGAAATAAATGGAAGTAAATTCGATTCGTTGCTCATGGCTTCTGGTATTATTCAAATGGCGAATCGAATTCCGAAAAACGAGGTAAAATGGTATCTTTAGCCGACAAGGTAGGATTTTCAATGTTCCAAGGGATATTTAATTCGGGCGAATTCCAAAGAACACCACCTTCGGACTCAGGATGGTAATAGTCGGTGCACTTGTAAGCAAAAATGGTTTGATCTTCTAAGGTTAAAAAACCGTGTGCAAACCCAGGTGGAATATACATCATCTGAAAATTTGTACCACTAAGTTCAACGGCAACAAACTGACCGTATGTGGGAGAACTTTTTCGAATATCGAGGGCAACATCTAAAACGGCTCCCTTAATAACTCGAACCAATTTACCTTGTGCATGGGGTGCTATTTGGAAATGCAATCCGCGTAAAATTCCTTTGTTGGATAAACTTTGGTTGTCTTGAACAAATTTGACTCCCGGTGCATGTTGTTGAAAAACATCTTCCCTAAAGCTTTCAAAGAAATGTCCTCTATGATCTTCAAACACTCTGGGTTTTATCAATAATAATCCAGGTAATAACGATTCAATTTGCATTTTTGTGAAGAAAGGTGTAAAATTACATTTTTTCTTAGGGATAATATCCAAAACCCTTAGAAATTTGAATAAATTCAGAGTAGGAAAAATACATTAACGACAAAAAAATAAAAGAAATGACCACACAAGAGAGAAACAACCGCTCCATCCTTTACGTACTGATTCTAATTTTATTGGTTTTCAACTTAGGCCTTTTCTATTTATGGCAATCCGGTAAAACTGAAAAAGAAGGCTTAAGTGCTGAAAAAACCAAGTTGGAAGGAAGTTTGTCGGAAAAAGAAAAAGCGTTGAGTGCAGCAGAACAATTGTTAGAACAGTTCCGCGCTGATTCAGCGGCTATGGCTGAAAACAACCTTCAGATGTCGGATGAGTTGAATAAACGCAAAAGTGAAATTGCGCGTTTAACATTCTTATTGAAGAAAAACGACAAGAACAATCAGATGTTGGTAGACGAGTTAAATTCCAAGATTGCACAATTTTCCAAAAAATTGGCTGCATTGGAACAAGAAAATAGTTTGTTGCGCAGCAACAACGATAGTTTAAGAACGGTAAACCAAGATTTATACAGTGAGAACAATAAATTATCGGCTGAAGGCAGAAAATTAAAAAGTTTAGCTGCGCGTTTAAGCACTTCTGAAATCCGTGTGGAAGCGTTGAAAAAGCAATTATTAACGCGCAAAGAAACCAACACATTAAAAGCACGTGGCGTTGAGGCATTGCGCATCAGCTTCAACATCAACGAAAACAACGTTGCTGAAAAAGGCGAACGCACAGTATTTGTAAAAATCACTGGACCAGAAGGTGTAACATTGATGAACGATGGTCAAGGTGGAGTTGCTGATTTAGCGGATGGAAAATCCACTAAATACTCGTACAAAACAGTGGTAGTATTTGAAAATGAAACCAAGCAAATTCCAGCAACAATTTGGAAGCCAACCAAGAAATTAACTCCAGGTAAATACACCGTTGAAGTATTCACTGAAGGTTATTTGATGGGCTC
>CAYPYX010000088.1:0-8227 GCA_964415065.1 uncultured Rhizobium sp. | reverse complement strand
TTTTTTCGTAACAATTCGCGTTGTAAACGAGCTGGCATTCAAAGCATGTCGGAATTCCAAATACAAATTATTTTCCTAACGACACTGAATTGAGTTTCAGACGATTGATAGCATCATTACCCAAACCATGTACCCTTTTTTGACTCAATCGCAAACTACGATCATAGTATAAAACAATCACAGGTGCCTCATCTGCCAGAATTTGATTGGCCTGAAGAATCTTTTGTTTTCGAATCTTTTCTTTTTCGGGGGAATTTACCACGCCGAATGCAATTTCTTCAAATAATCGGTCGAACTGAGCATTTGAAAAATGAGTGTAATTGGGTCCGTTGGGACTAAAATATCCCGTATAAAAACAGGAAAGGTAGTTTTCTGCATCTGGATAATCGGCGATCCAGGAACCGCGGAACATTCCCAATTTACCTTGGTTTCGCAATTGTCGCAACATGCCACCTGTTTGCAAATCTATTTCCACATTCAATCCCAACGATTTCCATACACGTTGTAAATAAACCGCTATATCCAAATAATCGGAAGTGGTTGTGAGTTTCAATGATGCGAATTTTTGGGGATTTTTAACGTACTCTGATTGTTTCAAAAGTTCTGCAGAGGAATAGGAATTTTTGGATGCCGATTTTTCCAACAGATCTGCAGTGGTTGATGCTTTTGAGTTTAGTTCAGAATTGTTGTCGCTTTCCAATTCAATCGAATTATCCGTTTTCAACAATGCCGGAGGAACGAATCCTTGCTTTCCTTTTTTCCCTAAACCATTCCGGAAATAACGGATGATTTGTTCTTGATCCACTGCCGTTTGCATGGCCTTTCTCAAGAATTTATCCTTAAACGGATTTAATTTGCCATCTAACGAATCCCCCAAATAAAAACCAATATATTCTGTGTTTAAAAAATCCGTTACCGTTGAATGTATTTTGCTTGCATATTGAGGTTGTAGTTGACCGGTTTTGGTCAATAATTCGTTTCGAAACGAAGCATCTACTCCGTTGAAGAAATCGTATTTTCCAGCCATAAACTGCATAAATGCGGTTTGTTTGTTTTTTACGAAATCCACATTTATTGCATCCAATTGGGCCAATTTACCGTGGTAAAATGGATTTTTACGACTAACCAATTTAACATCTGTTTCCCAACGGCGAAGATAAAATGCACCTGTTCCAATGGGTTGAGTACTCATTTTTTCGGGCGACCACGATTGGGTAAATCGCGGAACAATCCAACAATAATTCGTTGCAAGTAGAGACAAAAAAGCGGGAAAGGGCTTATTCAATCTCAATTCTATCATGCTATCATTGATTACATGAATGGGCGAAGATTTCGATGAACACAATTGCGCAATATTCCAGTCAGCTGGTTTTTTCTCTTGTAATTCTCGGGGGATGTCCATTTTGTCGGATAATATCCATGCCCCGGGCGAAGCAACTTTAGGACTTAACAAACGACAAAAACTGTAAGCTACATCGTAAACATGGAGTGCTTGTTTGTTGACAGGTAATTTTCCACTTTTGCTCACATCCGTCCAAACAAAATAAACATTGGGTTTCAAGGTAAACTTATACACAGTCCCAGATGGATCAATTTCAACGGTTTTACTGAGCTCGGGAACCGGATTTAACATGCTATCCAATCCCATCAAACCCTCGTAAATTTGGGCACCAATCCATATTTCCGATTGTGATTTTATAAAAGCTGGATCCAATGTATTTACTGACACATCCTCATTGTATCGGAATATCAAGGGGTTAGAAATCTTATCCACATTTTGATAACGTTTTATTCCAAAAAAAGTGAATAAAACTACCCCCCCCAAAGTAGCTATTTTGATTGCTGATTGGATAACTTTGTTACCCTGCTTAAATCGATGAAAAAGATTACGTACTTCGGTCACGCTTGTTTTGAATTGGATTGGAATGGCAAAAGTATTGTTTTTGATCCATTCATTCGAGGAAATTCCTTAGCCAAGGATGTGAATATGGAAAAAATCATGCCACATCTGCTTTTATTGTCTCATGCCCATTCCGACCACGTGGCGGACGCTGTGGAAATTGCATTGCAATCAAATGCGGAGTGTATTGCCATTTACGAAATTTGCAGTTGGTTACAAAAGCAGGGAGTTAAGAACGTTCATCCCACCAATGTTGGAGGTAAATTGAATCGTGATGATCTAACTATAGTGCACACCCCTGCCCTTCATTCATCGAGTTTCGATGATGGATCGTATGGTGGATTGGCAGGTGGTTTTGTACTGAAATCGGGAAGTGATAGTATCTACTTTGCAGGTGATACAGCATTGTTTAGCGATTTAAAATTAATTGGTGAACTGCATCAACCTCAATGGGCCATATTGCCCATAGGCGGTAACTTCACCATGGATGTCGAAGACGCTATTATTGCTGCCAAATGGTTGGGAGTAAAAAAAGTAATTGGAATGCATTTCGATACCTTCGGTTACATTGTAATCGATCATCAAAATGCAGTTGAAAAATTCAAATCCCAGGGAATTGAATTGCACTTATTAAACATTGGAGAACAGAAATTACTCGATTAAAAACGGATTTCACATCCCCAAAAACACACAAAAAAAAGAAAGAAAATGGGCAAAATTATATCAATAGCAAATCAGAAGGGCGGCGTAGGTAAAACCACTACGGCCATCAACTTGGCTGCTAGTTTAGCAGTACTTGAATACAAAACCTTATTGGTGGACGCAGATCCTCAGGGTAACTCTTCCTCTGGTGTGGGATTGAATCCTAAAAACATCAAACTCGGACTATACGAATGTTTAGTGCAAGATATCCGTCCTCAAGACGTTATACTATCCACTGAAACCCCTTTTTTAGATATCATTCCTTCAAATATTGATCTGGTAGGTGCCGAAATTGAATTTTTGGAAATGCCTCATCGCGAAAAAATCATGGAAGGCTTGTTGAAACCCTTGAAAAGTCAATATGACTTTATCATTATTGATTGTTCTCCTTCATTGGGTTTAATAACGACCAATGCGCTAGTAGCATCTGACAGCGTAATCATTCCCGTGCAGTGTGAGTATTTCGCACTAGAAGGACTGGGTAAATTGTTGAATACCATTAAAATCATACAGAATCATTTGAACCGTCATTTGGAAATCGAAGGTATATTATTGACTATGTACGACAGTCGTTTGCGTTTGGCAAATCAAGTGGTTGAAGATGTAAAAACACATTTTCAAGATATTGTATTCGACACGATTATTCAGAGAAATTCAAAATTGAGTGAAGCCCCAAGTCACGGTCTACCGGTAATTTACCACGATG
Source organism: uncultured Rhizobium sp. (assembly GCA_964415065.1). Classification (GTDB taxonomy): domain Bacteria; phylum Bacteroidota; class Bacteroidia; order NS11-12g; family UBA955; genus VMCP01. The sequence continues at coordinate 4,919 of CAYPYX010000088.1, read as the reverse complement.
CAGACAGCAAAGGATCGGTTAATTATTTAAACTTAGCCAAGGAAATTTTAGTTAAAAACGGAATCATTACAGCAACAGAAGAATCAACATTAGCATGACACAAACACCATTGAAAAAGAAAACCACCGGATTGGGAAGAGGTCTGAGCGCATTATTAGAAGACGCAGATGAAGTTCAAGGCAACATCAGTCCCAATAACAGCGATAAGCCATTGGGTTCTATTTCTTTGATACCAATTGCATCGATAGAAGCCAATCCGTTTCAGCCTCGTACGGAGTTCGATATTAAAGCGTTGGAAGAGTTAGCTGCTTCTGTGGCAATTCACGGAGTAATTCAACCCATTACAGTACGTAAAATGGGATACGATAAGTATCAAATTATTTCAGGTGAGCGCAGAACTCGTGCTGCTTTAATGAGTGGTTTAACCCAAATACCCGCTTACGTTAGAACGGCAAACGACCAAGGAATGTTAGAAATGGCGTTGATTGAGAACATTCAACGAAGCGATTTAAATGCCATTGAAATTGCCATGAGCTACCAACGATTGTTGGAAGAATGCAGTTTGAAGCAAGAAGAATTGGGAGAACGAGTTGGGAAAGATCGTACCACGGTTACTAACTACCTTCGTTTATTAAAATTACCAGAAGAAATTCAATTGGGTATAAAACAAGGGATAATTTCGATGGGACATGCCCGCGCCATGATTAACATGGAAGATGAATCTGCTCAAATGGCTATGTTTCGCGAAATCATTGAGAACAAATTAAGCGTTCGTGCAGTTGAAAGCCTAGTAAAAGAGAAAAAGTCAGCGCCTGATACGTCCGAAAAATCCACATACATCAATGGAACGGATTGGGATCCAGAAATTGACCGTATTACTGAAGAATTCCACCGTAAGCTTAGAGCAGCAGTTCATTTGAAAAATGGGGTAAAAGGCAAAGGAAAAATCGTGATTTCATATAAGAATCGCGATGATTTGCAGCGAATTTTGAGTTTAATTGGAGAATAATTCAATTTTCATCGTTTGAAATATATTTTCATACTTTTGGCTTTATTTGGGGGATATTCGCTCGGTGCTCAATCGGCAAACGATACCTTATCCCCCGAAAAAAATACAGCTTCAACCTATATTCATTCACCGAAGAAAGCCAGCATTTATTCGTTGGTTTTACCGGGAGCAGGACAAGTTTACAATCGTAAATATTGGAAAGTACCCGTTGTTTATGGACTTTTAGGAGGAGCCGGTTATGGATTTTACACATTCAACCAAGAATTGAAAGTCACTAACGATGAATTTCGAAGTTTGTATAGTCAGGGCAAAGCTCCTACTCCACTTCAAATTGACGATAGAAACACGTTAAGAAACCGAAGAGATTTGGCAGGAATTTCGTTTGTATTGGTGTACGTGTTACAAGTAGTAGATGCCACCGTAGATGCTCATTTTTATAAATTCGACATCAATCAAAAATTAAGTGTGGGGATGAGTCCTGAAAATGGACAATTTATTCAACTAACGTATCAAATTTCTGGTAAATAATGCAAAGAATCGAACAAATTAAGGAGTTTTTAAAGGATTCGCCCAACGATGCATTTCTGAACTACGCATTGGCTCAGGAATGGATAAAATCAGGCGATTTAAATGCGGCATTGAATCAGTTTTTGATGCTTATTGAGAACCATCCTGACTATTTAGCTACGTACTACCATTTGGGTAAATTATACATTAAATTAGGCCGAAAAGAAGAAGCCATGTCCGTTTTCGAAACTGGAATTGAAAAGGCGAAAAAAGCGGGCGAACAACATACCCTCAGCGAATTGCAAAGTGCCAAATTGGAATTGGAATACGACGACGATTGAAGGTGGATGGGTTCTTTTTTGTTTAAAGGTTAAATAAATTTACGAAACACCTAAAACTGAGGTATTTTTATTCCAATAATTAATTTTTATTTGCTACTTGAATACTAAAGCATAACAATAAAAAAATCCTCGGTTTTTCAACCGAGGATTTTTTTATTGTATAAGGTTTAAATTATATTTCGTTTCAGTGTGAGTTGTAAAACTCTTGATTTTTCAATACAATTTGCTCCATCAAAACCGAAAATTAATCTCGGTTCAATTTAGATAACAAACGTAGAATTTCGATGTACAACCAGATCAATGTTGCCAATAAACCAACACCAGCGTACCATTCCATGTATTTGGGGGCACCAGCATTACTCGCTTCCTCTATGAAAGTAAAATCCATAATCAAACTAAATGCTGCAATTCCTGCAATAACCGCACTTAATCCTATGGATAATGGACTATTACCCGCGTAGAAACTAGATAATCCGTGTGCTCCAAAAAGATTCATTACCATCATTACCAGGTAGAATAAACCTACACCAGCAATGGCAAAGTACAATATCTTAGTGAACATCGGTGTAGCTCTTAAAATTCTGAATTTGTAAGCCGCCAACATCAATGCAAAAATTCCTAAGGTGATACCTACTGCTTGCATTACAATTCCAGGGTACATGTATTCAAAGAACATGGATAATGCTCCTAACACTACACCTTCTGCTGCAGCATACACAGGTGCTAAATACGGACTCCATGATTTTTTGAACATCATGATTAACATAGAAATAACTCCTATAATCAATCCTCCGATCAAATAACCCTGAACGCCATTATTCATAGCATACTCCGGGTCTCCTCCCATTTTGGACCAAATCCAAATTGCAGGAACCAAAAGAGTGAAAAATAATAAAATGGTTTTGTCGATGGTACCTCGTACCGTCATTGCGCCTTCGTATGTGCCCGAACGCACTGAACTGAAGGCTTTTTCTGAAAATAATGGACTAGACATATCTTAATAGAATGCTTATAAAAACAAATATATAAAAAATTAACGCAGTAAATGAATAGTTCCGCTGAACTGATAGATTTTATCGCGGAAATCAGTAAACTCAATGGTATAAACGTAAACTCCGTCGTGTGCAGGATCTCCGGAAACCGTACCATCCCAACCTTGGTTCGCCTCTTTGGTTTCAAACAACTTTTGTCCCCAACGATTATAAATAACCATTTTATACTCTTTCATACCCGAAATGGACGGTTTGAACACTTCATTCAACCCTTTACCATCGGGAGTAAATGCATTTGGAACGAACATGATGGGATCATAATTCAATTCAATATCATTACTCCATGAAATGCGGTATCCGTTTCGTTCATACGCTTTAATTCTGAATCGTTGAGTGTATCCATCAGCACCGTTCTCCATGCTATCTGTCAGTGCATTACCGTAGGTTTGATACAACACATATCCTCCGCCATTGGCTAATTCGCGGTAAAGTTCATATCGTTCCACTCCGTTAATCCATCCCAAATAAGGAGTAAATGTAAAGGCCATTTTTAGCGGACCCACTTTCGATCCCGTAAGCCAAACACTGGTGTTAATGTTACTAAAAATCGTATCTCCACAAAGGTTCAAAACATAAGCGCGATAATCATAAGCCATCTGATCCGGTTTAGCAGAAAAATCCGTAAATACTGAATCAACCGCGTTACTAGAACCAACATTCCAGAAATTCGCGAAACCGAACGGTTTGCGCTGTATCTGAATGGCTTGAGTATTTCTTGGTGCATTTAATAATTGGTAATGCACTAAAATTTGTCCATCCAACAAAGGTGGAGGAGTAACGGTTACCCATTTACTGGTTAAAAAGGGTTTATCGAAAAACACGTTCCAAACCAATGAATCACCGGGACACATTTTGTCAGAAACTTCGAAAACTCTCAGTCTACGCTTTGGCGCCAAAGTATCCCACTCTACCTGAGCTGAATTTCCATTGGCAGGTGGAATAACAAATTGACCACCCTGAATGTTCCAATTGTAACTACTTCCAGATACTCCAGATACATTATAGGTGCTGTTTTGTTCAACTGGAGAACAGATAACCGAGTCGCCAGCCAATTTTGTGTTTTTGGGTTTCGGATTGATGGTTAACGAAGTGTTATCGTAAGGTCCTTCGCATCCATATTGTGAAATAACTCGGGCTCGTATGTTAAATGTTCCTGGTGTATTCAATGAAATTTGAAGTGTTTTGGTTTCTTGGGATGCAGATACAGCCTGTTTGATTATTCTGTAATTCGCACCGTTAATTTGGACTTCAACAGAATCTTTGATGGCTAAAGTCCAAGTAACAGCATCGAACCAATTACCTGCTGATTCACATTGTTCGGGAAGTGGTTTTTGAGGGAAAAGATTACCCGATGGAATGGGATGTAAAACTACATTGAGTTTATACACTTTACTTGAACAAGGTTTTTGGGCGATGGGGTCATAAGCGGTTGCTTGAACTCCAACCCAAGCATTTCCAGCAGTTCCCCAGTTGGTGGTGATTTTATCGGTAGCTTGTCCCGATGCAATGGTTCCACCAGCGATGGTCCAAGCATAGGTTTCTCCGCTAACTTGTTTTACTAAATATGGTACACCCTGAGTTAATTCGCACATTATAGTATCGCCGATGGGAGGTTGACCGATTAGATTGTGTGATTTAACAACAGTAAGTTGTGCAGTATCACTGCAACCAAATCGTGTTGTAAGTTTCACAATAACTTTCCCTAAACCAAGACTTCCCCAATCAATACTTACTTTACCGTTTCCTAGATTATTTTCCATTCGAGCTCCATCAGCACTCCAATTATAATTTCCTTTCCACTCTAGATTTTCAATTTCATAGATGATATTATCGTTATTTGGACAAACAGAAATGGGTCCAGTGATGGATGGATCTTTTACAGGAGCGGGATGCACTATAAATGTATCAGAAGGACTTTGACATCCACCTTCATTCTCTCCATATGCGATAACTAATCCGGGATTTTCTGTTGCAAAATCAAAAACTATATTTACCGAATTACCCTGACTT
>CAYPYX010000087.1:3569-8332 GCA_964415065.1 uncultured Rhizobium sp. | reverse complement strand
GATTTTTGCAAAAAAGAAAGTCCCGCTGTTAACCCAGCAGGACCTCCACCTATAATGACTATTTTCTTACACGATTTTTTCACGAATTTTACCTTCCAAAGGTAGTAATTCTATCGTTTTAATACCGAATTAATTTTTGCTAACAGGGATTTGTACAAGATCACAAACCACAATTTGATCCAGATGAATATTGCAAGTTCCCCAAGATAACCCCACACCAAAACCACACATAACTAAGTTTACCTTACCATTTTTGAGCTCGTTACTAATTTCTGAAACCATCAATAAGGGTATAGATGCAGAACTACAATTACCAAAATTCTCGATATTATACGGCACCTTATCCTCACTCAAATCCAATTTCTTGCGGATTTTCTCATTCATTTGCTTGTTAGCCTGATGAAACAAAAAATAATCTATTTGGTCTTTATCTAAACTGTAAGTCTGCAATAATTGCTTAACTGTTTTTGGAGCACGAGAAATACCAAACGAAAACACTTCCAATCCGTCCAACCAAGAATGCACATTGGCTTTCACAATTCCAGAACCATAATCTACCATCTCAAAAGATTCTGGAGTTACTCTATTTCTAAAACCACTGTGGGGCGTATAAATAGCCTTATGTCCTGAACCATCTGTTCCCAAATCAAAATGCCAAGGAATTGCATTTTCATTAAATTCAACTGCAGTGGCTGTTCCTGCATCCCCAAAAAGTAAAGCTCTGCTTTTATCCAAAGGCGATGATGTTTGAGTTGCTGTATCTCCAACGAGTAACAAACCTTTTTTAAGATTTCCGCTACTCAAAAAATTTCCTATAACAGAAAGTCCATAAACAAAACCACTGCACCCCAATGAAACATCCAAACTCACGCACTGATTACTCGCTCCCAATCGATCTTGAATAATACAAGATGTAGCCGGATTCCGATAATCGGGTGTTTGGGTCACAAAAATAATGACATCTAGTTCAGAAGCCTTCCAATTTAATTCAGACAATAACTTTTCTGAAGCGGCTACACACATATCACTAGTCGTCAATCCGTCTGGTGCCACATGTCTATATCGAACCCCCACACTTTCATAAAATTTATTAAATTCCTCCTGTGTGAACATAGGATTGTCTATATTATCAACACGATTGTCGGGAACGCAAGAGGCAATACCTTTTATGGAAACATTATTTATTGAAAATTGTGCCATGGTTTGTAGTAATTTTTTGATTTAATCTGAATGGGAAACTCTCGTTTTAATTTCGTTTATGCACTGCAATTCCATTCAAATTACAGTTCCTTTAACTTTCGGTACTTGACTAAAATACCCGTATTATTAAACTTTTTACAATTTTCAGTACTAAATGGACATACCGCCATCTATTGGAATTATTGCACCCGTTATCCATGATGCATCATCTGAAAGTAACATCAATGCAACTGGGTGGATATCTGAAAATTCTCCCATTCTTTTCATTGGCACTTGATTTACAAATTCATCTATATTTTCTGAGAAATCATATGCCGCTGACATTTTAGAATTTAATAATCCAGGACGAATAATATTCACTCTCAATTCAGGGGCATGTTCTATAGCCAATGTTTTAAGAAATTGTTCCAATGCTGACTTTGAAGCACTGTATAAAGAATTTGTTGCAGATGTATAACCTGCCGACAAGGACGAAATCCCAATAACCGATGCGCCCTTGTTGAATTTTTTCTTTTTTATGAGTTGTTGTATCAATTGAACTTGAGCCGTAAAATTGATACCAAATATTTTATCAATCTTTTTTGAAGAAATAAATTTTACAGTTGTTTTGTCATTCACACCTGCACTTAGAATCAAACCATCTATTTCTGTTAATTGATCTACAAATGCAATCATCTGATCTGACTCATTCAAATCAAACAATTCGTATTGAGGAAAAGGTAATTTCATGGATTCGAAATCAGCTAAAAGCACATTCATTTTATCCTGATCCCGCCCTAATACAATAGGAATTCCACCACATTTTGCTACCTCTTTAGCTAAATGAGCTCCCAATCCAGCGGTTCCTCCAGTAATTAAAATTCTCTTATTCAGCAATTTATTGGGTTCAAAATTCATTTTAGGAATACAATTTACGAGTTAAATTTCAATTAGATCTGCAACCACAATATTGCGAGTATGCAATTTTACCGCTCCCCACGATAACCCAACTCCAAATGCGGATAGAATCAAATCCATAGACTTTGATTCCAAATCTTTCTTCATTTCAGTTACCATAAGCAGTGGAATTGTGGCACACGAAGTATTTCCAAATCGGTCGATATTGATGGGTACCTTTGAAGACTCCAATTTCAACTTTGATTTCACTTTTTCCAGCATCATTTTATTCGCTTGATGGAATAAAAAATAATCAGTTTCCAGCAAATTCAAATCAAAGTGACTCACAAGTTCTTTAATGGTTTGTGGAGCAATACGAATTCCAAACGTAAAAACATCCATTCCTTCTAGCCTTTCATGGAGTCTGCTGCTTTTATTTCCATCCGGAAATTCTTCTAAAATAAACGAACTTTCAGAAACAGGATTTCTACAACCTCCATCTTCAACAATTATTGATTTATAACCCGATCCATCGGTTCCCATGTTAAAAAACATAGAAGGTGACTCTAAATCAAACTCTAATGCGGTTGCAGTTCCTGCATCTGCAAACAATGGAAATACACTTTTGTCGTAATAAGATGCATAGGATGTTTGAGTGTTACCAACTAAGAGCAACGCCCTTTTAAAATGTCCAGATTGAAGCATGGATGATGCTACATTTAATCCATGTGCATAACCCGAACATCCCAAAGAAATATCTAAAGTCATACATTGATTCGACAAACCAAGTCGGTCTTGAAGAATACACGATGTTGCAGGTAATTTATAATCGGGAGTATGTGAAACAAAAACGAGTAAATCGATACTGTTTCTTTCCCAATTCAATTTATCCAACAATTGAGTTCCGGCTTCAAAGCATAAATCGGATGTGCAAACGCCTTCTTCTACAACTCTCCGTTCGCGGATACCGACATTAGCTGCAAACTTCTCATATTCTGATTCCGAAAATAATGGATAGTCTTTATTGAAATAAATTTTTTGGGGGACACAAGCAGCAACCCCTTTAAAACTAACATGTTCTATTCGATTAAAAGCCACTAGATTAAATTTTATCGGTAATTTAGGCGTTGTAAGTAAAATTATCTCAGTGTAACTCCACCATCCACAACCATGGCGGTACCTGTAATCCATGCGGAAGCATCCGAAAGTAAAAATGCAATCGCGTTTGAAACATCTCTTGGCTTACCATATCGGCCCAAAGGATAGGTTTTCTTATCTAAGTCGTATTGTTCTTGTGTGATGCCATTTTTTCCCAACAATTCGGTTTCAACCATTCCGGGATTAACCGAGTTTACTCGAATTCCAGAAGAAGCTAATTCCAATGCAGCATTTCTCATGAATCCATGCAAAGCTGCCTTACTAGTGGAATATATGCTATTACCCATAGATGAACGTTGAAATCCAGCAATCGATGATGTAAACACCACTGATGCTGGATTCGAAAACTTCTTGGCCTTCAATATCATCTTCATTAACATGATGGGTGAGTATGCATTTACCTCCATAACATGATGAAGAGCTTTTAAGTTTAATGTTTTAACTGTGCTAATGTAGTTGATGCCTGCATTCAATGCTAAACCATGTATAACAGGGATAGACTCAACCAATTGAACTAAAAAATCTGAGTCCGTTAAATCACCGATTTGTTTTTGAAGTACAATTCCACCGTTACTCACTATTTCATCTGCCACAACGCTTAAGCGTTCTGAATTCCTACCACACAAAATTAATTGTGCGCCTAAAGAACCGCACAAACGCGCCAAATCTGAACCAATACCACTACTGGCTCCAGTAATTAAAATTACCTTTTCTTTAAAATGCAGGATATTATCCAACTTTCTCTACAACTTTTTCGAAGAGCTCCTGAATGGTGGAAGAATTTCGAATATCTTCACCCTTCAGATAAACATCGTATTCATCATCAATTACAGAAATGATATTCAATGCTGTTAATGAAGAATACTCCTCAATTTCTTTGAATAGAGTTTCTGCATTGAAGATTGAAGAATCGGTTTCATCGTATTGCTCAGCAATGTGTTTTATGAACTGATTTATTTCCATTGTTTTAAGTATTTCTAAGTATTAAAAAGCGAATTTTTTTGCTATAGACCCGATAAATGTTCCATCATCCTTGATTGACTTAGTTAGAACACTTAATGGACCCAGTTTATTTCTATTTCCAATTCGAACATTTTGAAGTACCGCACTATTCATTCCAAAGTTATTAGCTTTCCCAATATGCACTGAACCGGAAACTTTCGTTCCAGGCAGAAATGTATTGAAGTCACCAATATGTGAATCGTGCCCGATTGCAATCTGGCTGTTGAAGATATTAAAACTCCCAATACTCACATCAACGCTGGTTGAACATTTGGAGAAGATAATATTTCCAACTCCCATTTTCAACGACTCTTGATCCAGTGCCCGAAAATCTGGTGCTATTAAATTAGGGTAAATAATATTCTTGTTGTTTATCTTTTGGGATATACTCTCACGAGTTACTGGACTACCAATTGCCAAAACCACGTACAATTGTTCCGTAGAATTCAACAAGTAATCCATGCCACCAACTACTAATCCAAATTTCAAATCCGTACCAACGGGAAGGTTGTCATCTAAAAAACCAA
>CAYPYX010000087.1:0-3469 GCA_964415065.1 uncultured Rhizobium sp. | reverse complement strand
TTGATAATCCGTATCGAATTCGTAGGGATGTAAATACAACATCAAATATTTTGCGTGTTCCCGAACTTCAGGTGCTTTAATCCACTTATTAACTAAAAACTTTGGAGCCCTAATCAAATAAGACCCTCCCAAATACGGAATCGTCAAACCCATCCATTTTATAAAACTAATGGGCACTTCTATCAAATCGCCAAACTGCGTACTTACTCGAGTTACTTCTTGTGGAAATCCTTCCAATCCATACTTTAAATTATTGGCAGGTACAACTGAACTATCATATTTAAAACCTGCCCTGCGAATCACGTCAAAAGCCCAAGGAGTATCTTTTGTTATCGAAAATGCTGGCGCTCGATGTCCATAAACTTCTTTCTTAGTAATTGACTCAATTAGTTCCTTTGCCCTAGAAATTTCATCATATATGGTATCCGGATCATTTTTTGTAAATAATAAATGATTGTATCCGTGTACTCCAATTTCATGTCCATGTTCTTGAATTTGAAGAACCAAATCTGGGAAAAATTCTGCTATCTCGCCAAGTATAAAAAACGTTCCTTTAACTTGATGTTTCTCCATTAATGATAAAATCTTTCGAGTATTGGAAACCACTCTATCTGTAGGATTAATAGACAATCCAAAGTTTTGTCGGAGATTTAGGTTTAATCCATCTTCAATATCGAATGTCAATAAATTCATTTGGCCATAATTTTTTCAATCAATTCACGATAATTCTTCGAATTATCTCCTATCTCATTTGCACACTTGAGCGCATTCAACTTGTGCGCTTTCATTAACTCCGGATTATCTAGGTAATTCATTATACCATCTACTAAGCCCCTTGCATCGGATGGCTTATGTGTAAACCCAATTTGATACTCATCTATTAAATTTCTCACTTCCGACCATAATGAATTAATTAAAACTAATCCGTATCCCAAATATGTAAATGGCTTATAAGTTATACTTTGCGAAGCATCCGATTTATGCTGAATCAATCCAATATCACACTGAGACATCAAAGGCATAAGTTCATCATCTTCTAATCGACCATGATAAACAAGATTTTTTAGCTGATATAATTGAATAAAACTATTAATACTCTGTGCCTGATTTCCAGAACCAACAATATGAAATTTTACTCGGCCAGCAAATTTTTCATTATTCATCAACTGAGCAGCTTCCAAAATGCATGGTATATCATAAGTATCACTCAAACTACCCAGATAAATAACCTCTATCTCCGCTTCTTTCGAATATGAGTTTTGACGTTTTCCTAATTCCAAAATTGATCTTGAATATTCCAAATTTACACCCGGATATACAGCTAAATACTGAGTTGTAGCCTTTAAATAAAGTTGTTTACCCCATTGTGCATACTCATTTGATAAGCCAATCACAAAGTCAATATTCCTCAAACCCAGTAAAATCAACCACTTCTGTGGAAGTGTTATTAACCATACCAACCGCTTCGACCAAACATTACGTACAACTCCATGAAACGAATCTGGCCAAGGATCAATTACATCTAATGCAAACGGAATTCGCTTTTCCTTGCAATATTTTGAGATTAAAATACTCGAAACCACCGTTGGAAATGTTGCAAGAACTGCATCAATTTTCTCAAATTGTTTAAATACCTTTAATACTTTATAACCCCAAATAGTATGATCTACAAATCTACGAATACTTATATTTTTTTTGTATCCGATTGATTTTAAATAAACTATCTTATGATAATCGGAAACCTCAATTACTTTGGATTCGTTGTGCCTATGTTGCTTTGTAACATGCTTAAATGTTGAGGTAACAAAAATTACATTGTAACCCATTTCCAATGCAACTCGAGTGATTTCCATGTATCTCAACGGTTGAACTCCATCTAATATGGATGGTTCAAAAGGAGAAACTAATGCGATAGTAGGTCGTTCGTTATTAAATGTTAATTCTTCCGGTTTAAACACGCGTTATCTTACTTAATTCCCAAAATAAATTATACCCATCCCAAACATAGTCAAAACTTAATCCTTCACCCAAGGGAACAACACGATCTATCCCTACACCTTTTTTGAGAGATTCAACCTCTTGTTTTTGAGATTCACTTAATCCCCAATATGTAATTGTTTGGACCTTTTTTTCTTGAATTTCTCCCAATTCTAGTGCATTTGAAATACTACGAACATAAAAATATCCTCCCCCACAAGTAGAAATGGATTCAATATCAGGAAGTGTATCTAGTTCAATAAATGTAACCAGAGAACCGAATTCCACGTTTTTAATATCGAGATTTCTACCTTCCTCGGCAATATCATCCATGATTTTATTCAATTTTAAGGATGATAATGAAGCTGCATCTAACTCATTTTTAACTACTAAAAATGAGCTTAACTTTTCTCGAAATAACTGAATTGCAGCAGTATTTTTTTGGAGATCTTCCCCCAAAAAATAAATTAATTGCGGAGATGAACATCCCAATTGGTCAAACAAATAAGCGTCATTATCAAATTTCTTTAATAAATCCATCCATCCATCCGAACTTAAACCCATTAATTCATCCACAGAAAATACACTTAACGAAACTCGATCTGCAAAACTTATATCCCGACATCGCGGTGCAGCCAAAATAGAGCGTATTTTTTCTATGGTAGAATTTCCACCCCAAATTACCCGTCCATCCACCTTTTTGGATATATATCGCGTAATTTCTTCTTCGTTTTTATATTGAATAAAATCAACTACTCCCGAATCCAATTGGTGTTCTACCAATAATTCCGACATCAACCTAAATAATTCTAATAGTCCTTCATCCTGCATACGAGAAGAAATTTTTAGAATATTTTTATTACCACAAAGCATGGAAATAGTCAAACTATACAAAAAGATGGTGTCCACATTAGCTGGACAAATATGAAATATTGTACCTAAAGGGCCGAGTGTGTAGGGCTGTAGCAAAGAATTTGATGCTGAACGAAACCTCCCTTCATGTTCGACAGTATTACTTGTTTGTTGTATATCCTTGCTTACTTGGTCTACAGCATTACCCTCTTGGACCACTGAGTCATGCGCAAGGCCAAAGCCTAACTCTGACTGTATTTTTATCAGATTGGATCTTCGAATCCAAAATGCAACAGCAACAATATCCGCTCGATTGCGAATCACTGGATTGCGCATTGCATTTTTCGACAAATCATCCAAGAAATTAATGATTCGTTCATCAAACCACTTCCCGACTTTTCCCCGAGTAGTTTGGAAATCACTTTTATTGTTAGGATGAAATACAGAAATTTGATCTAAAGTATCAACTTGTATTTGCTTGATTAATGCCATTTTATTTCTTAAATGTGTCTGAACAACCTCTTAATTCTGCTTTTCTAGCACGACCTAAGATTTTAAAATACTTCCCTTTCCAACCATTTTCTGCATCGTCTTCGCCCATTACTACACCCATATCCTCAGTTAACAAGGAATGACCAGG
>CAYPYX010000086.1:0-8420 GCA_964415065.1 uncultured Rhizobium sp. | reverse complement strand
CCGTTATTTCTTTTACTTAAAGCAAACATAATGATTGAATTGTAAAAAACAAACTTAAAAAAAATGAGTGGCTGTCTTAATTGCTGTATGTTATATTTTATTATACTGCCAATTAGTAAATCCGTTCAATTTCAATAACGTTGTTATTGTAGCCCAAACCTACAATCCATGTAACGCGATAACTTTTTCGATTGGTATTGTCGCAAAATAAAATACGCTGCACACTGCCATGCATAGGGAAATCAGCGGATGATGCCACATAATTAAATGATGTAGTAACTGCAACATTGGAAAATGTATAACCACTGGTATTGCCAGAACTACCCGATGTTCCGGCAGAAGTAGAAATAAATAGGTTGGGTGCAGTGCCCGAAATATAAATTGTTCCTGAAACTGTGGCAATTTGCATGGATCTAGCTCCCGACGTTGAAATTCGTATCTTAATATTATCAAGCTGAACAGCAGTGCCCGCATTTACAACTGAAGTGATGGAGTTTAATGTGCTAACCCACTGTGATCCATTGTGATAATACATGCAATTCGCATCCGTATTAAAAACTTGTAACCCCTCAGTAGGACTTGAAATCGCCAACATTTGGCTGTTTGTCATTCGCGGAAATAATACTCCCTTTGTTGTAGAGGTAATATCCAACTCAGCGGCTGAATTGGGAGTAGAAGTCCCAATTCCAATTTGTGCAACTCCAAAGTTGAATTGAGAAATTAGAATAAAAAACAGTAGGTATGCAGGATGAATAAATCGTATCATGTTGGATTGTATCGCTTTTATTTATAAATTCAGTTTAATTAAGTTCTTCGATTTCAATTAGAATTTGATTGGAAATCCCGTTGACAATGTTGATTTTGTAAAACTTCCAATTGGTTTCATCGGTGAACCATATTTGCTGCACGTTTCCTCGTGTTGCGAAAGTTAAACCCGATTGAAAATAACTAAACGAACTGTTTAAAAACTCCGATTGACGCATATAAGCAGCCTGAGAACTGGCTACCGTATTGCCAACCGTGTAACTTGTATTGCTGTAAAATGAAACACCTGTTATACGAGTATTACCAGATTTGAAAGCCAATTGAGCGCTCGCATTCCCTGTTTTGGGGATGCGAACCATCAAGTTTTCTAATGTAACGGTATCGCCTAGACTTACCATGTTACTAACGTATTTTTTTTCACAGATCCAAGCAGTTCCAGAATAAGTGTACATACACTTGTTGGTGGTATTGTAAATTTGTAATCCAGCAACTGGGTTGCTTAAATTGGTCATTTGCGACTGTGTTAATCTCGGAACTAAAACGCCTTTGGATGTGGAGGATACATCTAAAATAGATGAGCTATGAGGACTGCTAGTTCCGATGGCTTGTTGCGCTAACCCACTTTTTGATTGAATCACCAAGTATAGCATCCCCAAAAACAAAAAAGAAAAATATTTAGACATGAAATGGAGGGTTTAAGTTATTTGATACGTTGAATGGAAATGAAATTCTTAAGATACCCACCACCGCAAGTGAAGATAATGTAGTAGGCGTGATTGTTGGTTTCGTCTTGTATATAAATTAGTTGAGTGGATCCATGGAATAAGAAATCCAATCCAGGCCAAAAATTGACAAAACTGGTATTGATTGCATCGGTCTGGCGGACATATGATTGGTAGAAAGCAGATGAACCACCAGTTGAAGTGGCCGATGTTCTGTAAAACGTTTCTGATGTTCCAGAGATATCTATGGTTCCCGAAACCGTTGCGATTTGAGCTGAATTATTTAACGTGGAATTGGGCATTCGCACCCGAATATTATCAAGCTGTGCAGCTACATCGTAGTCATAGAATCCGGAAATTTTATCTTCCTTGGAAACCCAATTTGTGCCGTTGTAGCAATATAATGCTGAGGCATCGGTATTGTAAACCGTTAAACCTGCTGCCGGAGTGCTGATCGCCGACATTTGACTGTTGGTCATTCTCGGATATAGAAACCCTTTGGTGGTGGAACTGACATCCAGCATTGTCGATGCCGCCGGGATGTTAGTGCCAATTCCTACTTGAGCCTCTGTGAAATTGAAGAGAACAAAACAAACGGTTAATAACCGCCACGATAAAGAGTTGGAAATCATAAAGAAACTAAGTGGTTGTAAAGAATGTATACAAATTTACTGAAATATTTGTTGTACTGCGTTGATTTGCGAAATTCACAAAGAATATAGCGGTAATAAATTGTCACAAATCGAGTTTTAGATGTACATTTTATTAAATTTGTGTTTCATGAAAATTCGAATCAAGGGGAATTCAATCCGACTTAGGTTGACCAAAACGGAAGTGTCGCGTTTTGCAGAATCAGGCGTTTTAGCAGAAACAACTCAAATGATGGGTGGAGAATTTGTGTATACACTGAGGGCCTCTTCAGATGTTGAAACCTTGGCCGCTGAGTGGAAATCTCCGAATCAAATACAATTTTTAATGCCCGTTGAATTGGCAAACGATTGGACTCAATCAGACACGATAGGCCACCAACATCAATTGCAATTGCCTAACGGTGCGGAATTGTTTTTGTTAATTGAAAAGGATTTCGTTTGTTTGGATAATACCTTTGAAGATCAGAGCGACAATTATCCCAATCCAAATGCGGTTTGTTAAGCTTGGCTGTATAATTAAATGGGTTCGATTAGATTATTTTTAACTCCTTACCACAATCACTAATGACAAAAAATCATCAACATCCCAATCCTGAAAATCCAGAAGGGTTGCTTAATTTGAAACTACGTGAAGTTTCCGATGCGGCAGCAGGATTAACTGGAGTAAAAGTGGCTGTACAACACGTGTTTTCAGAAATGGGTCCTGCTAGAGGATTGAAAGCCCTGTTTAATTTGAATCAAAAGGGTGGAGTGGATTGTCCATCTTGTGCTTGGCCAGATCCTGATGATGATCGTTCTGTAATTGGTGAGTATTGTGAAAATGGAGCCAAAGCCATTGCCGAAGAAGCAACAAGTAAAAAATTAACGGCCGATTTTTTCGCCAAAAATTCTGTTGCAGATTTGAGTTTATTGAACGACTATGAAATTGGGAAAAAAGGTCGTTTGGCGGAACCTATGTATTTGGCACCCGATGCCAGTCATTACGCTCCAATAAGTTGGGAAGATGCATTCGAAAAAATTGCCCAACATTTGAATTCCGTAAATAAACCCGATGAAGCGGTTTTTTATACCAGTGGTAGAACTTCCAACGAGGCAGCATTTTTGTATCAATTGTTTGTTAGAGAATATGGGACAAACAACCTGCCGGATTGCTCCAATATGTGCCATGAATCTTCGGGTGTAGCATTATCCGAAAGCGTTGGTATCGGAAAAGGCAGTGTTAAATTGGAGGATTTTTACATTGCCGATGTCATTTTTATTATTGGACAAAACCCTGGAACCAATCACCCCAGAATGCTCAGTGCCTTGCAAAAAGCAAAAGAAAACGGAGCTACAATAATTTCAATTAATCCACTTCCTGAAACTGGTTTGGTAGCGTTTAAAGACCCTCAATCTATTAAAGGAGCACTGGGTATAAAAGCGCGACTTACAGATTTATTTTTGCAGGTAAAAATAAATGGAGATTTACCCTTGTTGCAAGCTATTTCTTATCGGCTGCTTCAAGAGGAAGAAAAAATGCCCGGTTCGGTTCTGGATCCAGAGTTCATTGCAGAACATACACACGGATTTGAAGCATGGAAACAGAATATAATGTCGCAAGATTATTCTTGGTTGGTAGAGCAATCGGGCATCCCCCAAGAGCTAATCGAAAAAACAGTTCTATCCATCGTAAATAAGAAGAAAATCATTGCTTGTTGGGCAATGGGATTGACACAGCATAAAAATGCTGTAGATACCATCAAAGAAGTGGTGAATCTGTTAATTGCCAAAGGTAGTATTGGAAAGCCCGGTGCCGGTACCTGTCCAGTTCGTGGCCATTCAAAT
Organism: uncultured Rhizobium sp.; assembly: GCA_964415065.1. Classification (GTDB taxonomy): domain Bacteria; phylum Bacteroidota; class Bacteroidia; order NS11-12g; family UBA955; genus VMCP01. The sequence goes on along the minus strand of CAYPYX010000086.1, from coordinate 4,459 downwards.
GTGCAGGGCGATAGAACTATGGGTATTTATGAAAAGCCTAGCCAAGCATTTTTGGATAACATTGAACGGGTTTTTGGTTTTAAACCTCCTCAAAAACACGGTTTGGATGTAGTGGATTGCATTAAAGCAATGCACGAGGGCAAGGTAAAAGTATTTTTCGCAATGGGGGGGAACTTTTTAAGTGCAACTCCCGATACACTTTACACCGCAGATGCATTAGAAAAATGCGATTTAACAGTGCAAGTGTCAACCAAACTCAATCGATCTCACTTAATTACAGGCAAAGAAGCGATTATATTGCCCACTTTAGGCCGAACAGATCACGATTACATAAGCGGTGAATTGCAATTTGTGACTTGTGAAAACTCTATGGGGGTTATTCAAATGTCGAAAGGTGTTTTGAAACCCGTATCTGAAAATTTGAAAAGTGAACCCAGGATTGTTTGTGAATTAGCGAAAGCCGTATTGGGTGAAAAATCATCAGTGAATTGGGATCGTTATATGCAACATTACGACAATATTCGCTGGGATATTGAACGCACCATACCCGGATTTGATTTGTACAACGATCGAGCACGATTGCCAGGCGGATTTTATTTGCCAAATTCAGCACGAGAAGGTAAGTTCAACACATTCACCGGAAAAGCTAATTTTAATGTAGCTCAATTTCAGTCCCCTCAATTAAAACCTGGTGAATTGATGATGATGACCGTTAGAAGTCACGACCAATTCAATACTACTATTTATGGTTTAGACGATCGATATCGTGGGATTTCCAATGAAAGAAGAGTTATTTTCATGAATGAATCAGATATTGCTCAGTTGGGATTTCAAGGAGGTGATCGGGTAGATTTATATAATTTTCACGGAGGCCGCGAACGAGTTGCTCGAAATTTTATCATTATACCGTTCAGTATTCCTGTAGGTTGCACGGCTACATACTTCCCAGAAACCAATGTATTAGTTCCTATTGATTCTGTTGCCGATAAAAGCAATACGCCTACATCCAAGTTTATTGTCTTGCAATTGCGTACACACCAGCAACTTTGAGGTTAGCGCTTAATCGTTTCTTTTGTCGTTATTTTACTGATTTATAAATTTAATACAAGGGATTTGTGAAGTTGAATTCCAGAGTTCCTCGGTTATTTTTTGGGGAATTTTACCCCAGTTCTTAAATTATTAATTGCTAAAATTGTAATAAAAAAACCGTAACTTGCTCAACATGAGTAAGTTGTTACGTTTACTGTTGGTAGGGGGATGTTTACTGTATTCTTCCTTTACTACTGCCCAAAATGCTTTGGCTTTCGATGGTTCTAATGACTGGGTAGATTTGGGCTCAGATTCTTCCTTGGCTTGTGATAATGGCAAACTGACCGTTGAGGCTTGGGTCTATGCTACGGCGTGGAAAACTCAAGTTTTTGAAGGCGGAATTGTAGTGAAAGAAGAAAACACGTCGAATTTGGGTTATATGTTTAGAGCCGGTGACGGCGGTAAATTGGGATTTACAATTGGAAACGGTTCATGGAATGAATGTATTACCAAAACGGCTGTGCTAAAATTAAATCAATGGCATCATATTGCGGGCACGTTCGATGGTTCTAAATTGCGTGTTTTCGTTGATGGAATTCAAGTGGATTCATTGACAGCAACAGTTCAATTAGGGGTTTCGTACAAAACTAACGTGGCTATAGGAAATCACTCATCAACCTCATATTCTCGGTATTTTCAAGGTTACATAGATGAAGTGCGAATCTGGAATACAGCAAGAAACATCAGCGAATTGAATGCCAACAGAGGCTATGAATTTTGTTCGCCTGAAAAAGGTTTGGTGGGCTATTATAAATTTAATCAAGGTACTGCAGCGGGTTCGAATACCGCGGTGAAAACATTGATTGATTACTCCGGACAAGGAAACGTTGGAACCCTAAAGAATTTCGCACTGACTGGAACAACATCCAATTGGGTAAAAGGGGTAAAGTTGGTGAAAAACACATCATTTCATGATTCTGTAACGATTACCCGCTGTGAACGATATACACTTCCCGGAAAGAAAAAAGTACTGACTAAATCCGGTATTTACTACGATACATTACCCACCTATTTTGGTTGCGATTCCTCGATAAAAGTGAATCTTACCATCAATAAAATTTCATACTATTCGAAGTATTTCTGGGTTTGTGACAGTGTGGTTTCTCCCATTTCAAAAACTGTGTACAAACAAAGTGGTACTTATAAAGAAACACTGACCAATTCCGTGGGTTGCGATAGCGTTGTAACCTGGGTGGTGAAAATTGGATCGGATACTTCATCCATGGTAGTGGCACAATGCCATCAGTATTGGCTTCCCTCGGGAAAGAAAATCACCCAGTCGGGTGTGTATCACGATACTCTAAAAAATGCCATCAATTGCGACAGTGTAGTACATGTTTATGCTACCATTTATACGGCTTCCAAGAGTAAAATTGTACGTAAAACCTGCTATAAACCCATTAGCAGCCCTTCCGGTAAGTTCGTTTACGAACAGCCCGGTACTTACTACGATACGCTTAGAAACTGGAAAGGCTGTGATAGTATTATTGAAATAAAATTTGATTTTTTAAGAACATTTGCAACATTAAAAGCGGTGGCCTGCGATCAATGGGTGTCACCATCCGGGCGACAAACTTTCACCAAAACAGGAATTTATAAGGATACAATTTTGAATCAAGCTTTCTGCGACAGTATCATTACCATCGATGTAAAAATTCTTAATTCTTCCCAAACTACTGTGCCTATATCTGGTTGTCGAACCGTGGTATCCCCCTTAAACCCCAATAAACGGTTTAATCTTCCCGGAAAATACCGAGATACCTTGAAGAATTTTTTGGGATGCGACAGCATAATTGTATGGGATGTAACCGTAATCCAAGTGGAAAAAGGGGTTACACAAGATGGTTACAAATTGACTGCCGTATCCAACAGTGGTAGTTATCAATGGCTGGATTGCAAAAACAAATACGCTCCAGTTTCGGGTGAAACACAACGCTTGTTCGTTCCCAAATTAAATGGAGAATACAGCGTAGAAGTAACGGAAAAAGGATGCAAAGACACTTCGTATTGTCGTACGGTTTACGGTGTTAATACTTCTATTTTCGAGCAGAATCAACCTGTTATTTATCCTGTGCCGGCTAAAGATGAGTTTTTTGTGGATCTCGGGGGATGGAAATTCGGGGAAATCAATAATGTGGAGATTATCAATGTACATGGCGCGGTAGTAGCTTCTGAGCGATTACAGGTTCAAAATGAACGATTACATATACCATCAGAATTTTTAAAGTCATTAACACCTGGAGTATATAGAATTCGACTAACCGCCCAAAATGGTGGCTGGACAGGAACCTTTGTTTTGCAATAATATTGAGCAATCTCAGTACCTTTGCAGTGCTATTTCAATAGGCTGAATCCTGCGGTTGTTGAGCTTTAATTAAGTTCATGTAACCCGATTTTGCTTGTGTACGGTTTAGCTCCACTGCAATCATGAAAGAAGTAGAATTGATCCTATCTCCACCAGAACCCCATTATGTGGGTGATGGTTTTCGAGTTCATAATTTTATCCCAGGGGCATATCGATTGGATATGTATCGAATGGATCCGTTTATCATGTTAGATTACAATTCAAAACATGTGTTTCCTCCATCTGATAAACCCAAAGGGGTAGGAGTACATCCTCACCGAGGTTTTGAAACCGTTACAATTGCATACAAAGGTAAAGTAGCCCATCACGACAGTGCTGGCGGTGGCGGAATCATTGGTGAAGGCGACGTACAATGGATGACAGCTGCTTCAGGTGTTTTACACAAAGAATACCACGAAGAAGAATTTAGCAAAACTGGCGGTGAATTTCAAATGGTGCAACTTTGGGTGAATTTACCCAGCAAGTTCAAAATGTCTCCGCCTCAATATCAGGCAATCGAAAATGCAAAAATGCAACGCGTTGCCCTTGAACATGGAGGTTATATCGAAATTATTGCTGGTCAGTACATAGATGGTGAGGGTGTGAAACATCAGGGACCTGCTTCCACGTTTAGTCCCGTACATTTATCCAATGCCATTCTGAATTTAGGCGACAAAGCTCACTATTCATTCCCTGCTCATTACAACACTGCAATTGTTGTCATAGAAGGAGAAATATTGGTGAACAATGAATTTATTGCACCTACCGATAATTTTGTTTTGTTTTCCAATAAAGGGGAGGAGTTTACCGTTGAAACGTCTCCAGAAAGCAAAGAAAATGCTAAAGTATTAGTGTTAAGTGGTGAACCATTGAGAGAGCCAATAGCCGCTCATGGACCGTTTGTTATGAATACACGTCAAGAACTGGTACAAGCGTTCCAGGATTTTAATGACGGTAAATTTGGTTATCTGGCGGATTGATTCGGTAAATTGAATTTGCACGTTACCGCCAATTGAACAACTAAGA
>CAYPYX010000085.1:0-8552 GCA_964415065.1 uncultured Rhizobium sp. | reverse complement strand
AACCAAGTTCAATCAAAATCGGTTTCTGTTGATTTGTCGAGCTTACCCAATGGAGTGTACTTTATTGAAGTCAATTCTATAGGACAAAGCAGCAAACACAAGATTGTGAAATTGAATAATTAATAATTTCAACAAGTAAACTGATTGAATTCAATCTAAATCCATTAATGTAAGTAAAATTAAGATTCAATCGCATAGTATATACCTTGTAAAAATTGATCATTGTATTAATTTCTAAGAGTGTTATAAAAAAATCCCCATTTGAGCTCAAATGGGGATTTTTTTATCCATTTTACTAACTTTTCCACTTAGAATTTTTGAATGAAAGTCGAATTAAACCAGCTTTTATTACTGTAAAAGTTCATTCACATAAAAAAATGCCATTTTACCAAATTAATTTGGAATTAATGGGAGTACCAAAGTTTTATGATTATTATTGTTATGAGTTGTCAAATTTTAAGAAAGATGGATTTTTTTTGGAAATAACTCCACGAATAATAATGGCTTAGAATATGGCAATTATGTGAAATACTATATTTACTGAAAAAACAACATCAATCCCAATGAATTCTAGCTCATTTTACCCATTCAAATTCTTGATCAATTTGTTATTGATCTTCTTTGGATCAAAATCCATTTCAGCTCAAATAGGACCGGACGTTTTATCCTATCGCTTTGACTCAAAAAGTAAAACAAATAAGATTGCAAATCTTGCGTCTAACCCTCCAAAAGGAGCTGACTCTGCCCTTCTGATAGGTAAAGTAACTATAGGAGACACAGGATTGTGCGGAAAAGCCCTAGTAGGTGTAGGAAGTGCTGCTAGTACTGATTATCTAGATACAAAGTGGAACACCGTATTGAGCGGGTCTTGGACATTCGCCATGTGGGTAAAGAAAATTCCTCCCGTAACGAATATTATGTATTTTTTTGGGGATATCGGTGCTGGAACATTGCGTTGTTTTACAAATGGAGTTGCTGGAACTGGTAATTGGTTGTTAAGAGGTCCATTTTCAGATCTTCTAATCACCGGCGGGGCAAATATGAAACCCAATCATCTGACTTTTGTTTATAATGATACTACAAAAGAACTTAAGGGATTTTTAAACGGCGTTTTGAATAACAAGGTGGTTTTAACGGCCTCTCCGAATGTAACTAGCACATCTACTTTGTCTGTTGGTGCCTATGGAACTACCAGTATTGGTCTTCCTAAAGGTGGATTGGTCGATAATTTCATGGTTTACAGTCGGGCAATTTCTGATTCAGAAGTAGTGGATATAATGTCGGGGTCTCAAATTAGGCATGTAGAACTTACGGTTTGCAGTCCAATGCTTAGTCCTGATAAAAAAAAGACCTACTCCAAGTCGGGTACTTATGTTGATACCCTTAAAAATACATCCACATGCGATAGCATTATTGTAACAAAATTAACGGTTAATAGTCCAACCTACGACTCAATGAAGGTTGTAGTTTGTTACCGATATAGATCGCCAAGTAAAAAGTACTTCTACACAAAAACGGGAATTTATTACGATACAGTGATGGGAACCAATAAATGTGATAAGTATATCAAAATTGATTTAACCGTTAATCAAGCACAAACTGCTTATGTTTCTCATACGGTCTGCGAAAGATATGTGAGTCCCACCAATAAAATTTATATTGGAACAGGAATTTATGCCGATACCGTTAAAACGGTTAATGGATGCGATAGTTTTATCATTACGGATTTAACGGTGCATGAACCAACAAAAAGTAACGCCAAGATAAAAATTTGTGAATCCTATATCAGTCCAATGGGTAAAAGCTACACATTATCCGGAAGATATTACGATACGATTTTAAATAGCCATGGTTGCGACAGTGTTATCGTTACGGAATTAACGATTCTCGAACCCAATTCCTACAAACAAAATATTGTAACTTGTGACTCGTTTATCAGTTCCACAGGTAATGTGTACAAAGTATCTGGCGTGTATCAGGATTTAGTAAAAAATAGTGCGGGTTGCGACAGTACAATTATAACAAATCTTACCATAAATCATAGTTTCTTTGAAGCGAAAACCATTCGTGTTTGCGGAGGATATCGTTCTTCTAAAGGCAATTGGATTACCCAATCTGGAATGTATTACGATTCATTAACCACCGTGAATGGTTGTGATAGTATTTATTCCCTCGATGTTACCATCGACACTGTGAATGTGGGTGTTACCGTAGATAACAATATTATTTCTGCAATTCAGCAAGGTGCATCATACCAATGGTTGGATTGTGGAAATGGTTATGCTCCGGTTATTAATGAAAATTCCATTTCCTTTGCTCCAACATTAGATGGCAATTATTCAGTTGAATTGAAATTAAATACTTGCAAGGATACTTCTGTTTGCATTGAAGTTATTAATTTAGACGTGACAAATCTTCAGTATTCACAAGTTAATGTCCAACCGAATCCAACCAAAGGTGAGGTGTTAATTACTCATGATCAATCCAACATTGAACGAGTAGCGGTATTGAATGCAAATGGACAAACAGTAATCGAAAATAACCAAGTTCAATCAAAATCGGTTTCTGTTGATTTGTCGAGCTTACCCAATGGAGTGTACTTTATTGAAGTCAATTCTTTAGGACAAAGCAGCAAGCACAAAGTAATTAAATCGAATTAATTCGTTAGTTAGAAATATTTTAGAAGGGCTACTTGAAAAAGTGGCCTTTTTTTTGGGGGATGATAACCTTTTTGTTGTCATAATAAATTCATGAAATTTAACTCAATCCATTTTATACGTATTTTTGTTATCCTCTACAGACCCTATTGCAATTAATGAAATCAAACGAATTTGAGTTACTCTGTACAGGAGGCGACGAACGATTAGATATATTAGAAAATGGATTGAATAAATACTTCATTCATCCTGCTCATTTTAGCGATACGGTTTTTAGAGGATCCTGCACGTGTAATGCATTAAATTTGGATTCCGCAGAGGAATTCTTTGCACTCATTCAGCAAATAAGACTTCAGGGGATTCATGATGTTCAAGTCGAAGAACTTCGCAATCAGATTAAATCCGCATTTCAATCCTCCGAAAACCCGGTGGATTTTGAAGTGTTTATTGCACCTTCAGGAACGGATTTGGTCTATTTACCGCTTCTCTTCAAATCCATTATTGATCCGAATAAACGAATTGTAAATGTGTTGACTTGTCCAGAAGAATTGGGATCTGGAACCGTTTTAGCTTCACAAGGGAAGTATTATTTCAGTAAAAATCAATTCGGTGAAACCGTACCCAAGAATGAAACCATCGGACTAAAATCGGAAATTGAATTAATCGAATTACCTGCTCGCGACGAAAACGGAAACATTCATAAACACGAGGCTGAAATCCAACAAATCATCCAAAATAAAACCGAAGATCAAACACTTCTGGTAAATTTGGTTTTGGGAAGTAAGTCGGGCATTGAAGACAATTTGACGCTCATTCCCAAATACCAAAAAGACGCACTTTTTGTGGTGGATATGTGCCAACTTCGCGTTAATAATGAACTGATTAATCAAACATTGGCCGACGGGGCTTGCGTAATGATTACGGGCTCCAAATTCTTTCAATCACCGTTGTTTTGTGCTGCTTTATTTGTGCCAAAAAATGTGATTACACCAATTGAAAGCGCACTTTCTGATTTGAAATTAACCCAAAATTTGGAAACCCCAAATTCACTGGTTAGAGGAATCAAACAAATTTTTGCTCAATCCGACTTTCCGTCCAGCTTACCTAATTTGAGAAGTCAACTGAGGGAATTTTATAACCAGGGATTGTATTGCCGCTGGAAATTGGCAATCAATGAAATTGAACGGTTTAACCAATTGGATCAACTCCAAATTACACAATTAATTACAGTTTGGAACCGTTTTGTATCCACAGAAATAGCTCAAAATGACCAATTTGAATTGATGAAGGATTTTGATTTAACCAATAAATCCATCATTTCTTTCCGAGTGAAATTCCCAGATGGACGTTATTTGGTGCATGAAGAATTGCAGTATCTATACCAGCAATTATTAACCAATAATTCTGAAAATTTGGGAGGGAAGAAGTTGCAAATGGGGCAACCAGTTAGATACGGCGATAAGTCATTCATTCGATTGGCGATTGGTGCTGTCAATATTCGGAAATTCATCAAAGAGGGACTTGACTTCCATTTTGAACGTAGAATAATTGAAACCATTAAACAGGGCTTAAATCAAATGCAAAATGCAAAAGGGTATTGATTTTTGGGGATTTCTAACTCCTGAGGATGATTCGGTGGTGGTAATGGATTTGAATTATACTGCGACTCGAATCCACAAAATGAATCAGGAATTGAATCCAACCGGATTAAATGCAATTGCTATTAAAACCAATCCCTTGGTGGAAGTCTTGCGAAATTTAAGTCATCAAAATGCAGCATTTGAGGCGGCTTCCATGGGTGAAATAGCCATTGCCAAAGCAGCGGGTATTCCCAATAACCGCATCGTTTTTGATTCGCCAGTTAAAACCAAATTAGAATTGGAATGGCTGAATTCTCATTTTCTCGGGGGATACATTAACGCGGATTCTTTCGAAGATTTGCAAAATATGCAAAATTTTTCGCCAGAAATATTAATCGGACTCCGATTGAATCCTTCCATGAAAATTCAATCGCCCAATTCATTGAATGTGAGCGGAGCGAATTCGAAATTTGGTGAAATATTGCATGAAATAAGTGAAGAATGGATCCAAAAACTCATCCAATTTGATCGATTGGATGGTTTGCATGTGCATCAAGCTTCTCAAAATAGCGATTTTTCTAATACCATTAAAGGAATCCGCAAAGTGGTGGACCTAGCGAACGCCCTTCCCCCGAAAAAGATAAAATTCATCAACATTGGAGGAGGATTGGCATTCGATTATCACGAATCCAAAGAAGCCGATATTGAACTGTACTTTTCAGAACTGAAAACAATTTGTCCTGAATTGTTCGATGGTACCTACCAGTTGATCACCGAATTTGGTCGATACTATTATGCCGGTGGAACATCTGTATATTCTCGAGTGGAGCACGTGAAGGAAATTGCGAATGGCCGAAAATTAGCCATAATACATGTAGGAGCGGATATGTTTTTGAGGGAATCGTACAACAATTCAGATTGGTATCACCGTTTAAGTGTTTTGGATGCAAACGGCCAGGAGGTGAACTCAAATCAAAGGAGTTTGACCTATAATTATGATGTAGGTGGACCCTTGTGCTTTGCTGGAGACATTCCTTTTAGAAATCATGATCTTCCGGAAATTCATGTGGGAGACTGGTTGAAAATACACGATGCGGGGGCTAATACTTTCGCATTGTGGTCTAGACATTGCAGCAGGCCTTTTCCATTGGTTTTGGGACATCAAAATGAAAAGTATTTTGTATTAAAGCATCGTGAAACCCTCAATGATATCGTTCGATTTTGGGGCGACGAAAGAAATTCGTAATTTTGAAACAGTGAACCGATTAGTCCAAACACAACAGTTCAAAAAACACTTTTTACCTTGCATGTGTAATTCAAAACAAACCTCTGTGATCTACAGTTCACTACAAATTCAAGTTATAGAACAAAAAAAGGAGGAGCAACGTGCTTAACGGCATTGCAATTGCATTGGCTTGGCCGGATACCTACTGCAAAAAAGCAGGAGCTTGGTACGATACACCGGCAGAATGGCTGAAAATCAGTAAAGGTAATTATTATAAGGTGGGACACGCTGCTTTGGTGTTAATTGAGAAAGCAACTGGACATTGCCATTATTTCGATTTTGGAAGGTATCATTCGCCTCATTTGCACGGTCGCGTTCGGAGTGCACATACCGATCACGATTTGGAGTTAAATATCAAAGCGCTTTTCGACGAAAAAGGAAAGTTATCCAATTACGAAGATATTTTATGGGAATTGTACAACAACGAAAGTTGTCATGGAACGGGCAAATTGCATGCTTCGTATATCGACGTGAATTTTGAAAAGGCGTTCAACAAAGCGCGCGAAATGCAATCGGTTTCACCAACGGTTTACGGGCCGTTTGTTCCTGGCGGAACCAATTGTTCTCGATTTGTGAATACCGTTATTGTTGCAGGATCTCCGCAATGGTATTATAAAATGCGGTTGAAATATCCTACCACCATCAGTCCAACGCCAAAAGGAAATGTAAAAACGTTGAAGCATTATTCCATAGTGGGAGAGGATGGGGTTTTGGTTGCACATCACGGTGCGCATAAAAAAGGAAGTTTGTTACCCAAGGTGGTTCCAGCTCCAGAGAAGCCTCAAAATTTGCCTGAAAATCTGCATTGGTTGAGTGGTGAAGGATGCGGGTCGTGGTTTTATTTGAATCTGCATTTGGAGGGCATAGAAATTCAACGTTTCAGTCCAGACGGTAAATTAGAGTGTCGTGGGATGTTTCATCAAGTTGCAGGGCCACCATTTATTATCCACGAACCGTTTGAAGTAACGTATCCGAGTCATTGCGCCGAAGTCCATCTGATTCAAAACGACTTCAAAGTGGTGTTGCGAATAGTAAATAAAATTAATTGAATCGGATATTTTGATTGAGTGTGGTCTTTTGATTGAATCAGATTTTTAGATTGAATCGATTTTTTAAATTGTTTAAATTCAACTAGTTGTGAATTTGATCTAGTGTTAGAATGAATTTAATCAATCGACTGAGTAAAATTACTCAATGGATTGAGTAATTTTCCTAATCCTACTCCGATAGGTCAATGTAATTTAAATCACCAACCAAGGATGCGTAATTCTTTATGTTTGTTTAATCAATCTACCCGTTATGATAAAACAGACCCTATTTTTCCTATTCAGTTGGTTTGGCTATAATCTTGCTCATGCACAATCCAACAACGATCCCTTTAATGTAGTTCTAGAAACCGTTCAAGTCCCTGAACTAGGAGGTATTCAAGCGTATGCCTTTGGACAATCCAACGGTAAATGGTTGATCATCGGTGGAAGATTGGATGGACTGCATCGAAGACAGCGTTTTGCCGCATTTGACGTGGCCGGTAACAATAATCAATTAATTGTTATTGATCCCGTCGCAAAGCAAAAGTGGACAGCACCGCTTTCGTCGCTTTCCGTTTCACTACAAGAGCAATTGAGTTCTACCAATATGGAGTTTCACCAAGATGGTAACTAATTATATATTATCGGTGGATATGGATACAATGCTGCATCAGCTTCCAGAAAAACGTTTAATCAATTTACCGCAGTTGATGTACCCTCCGTTATCAATGCAATTGTCAATTCCCAGCCTATTTCTAAGTACTTCAGACAAATCACCGATTCCAAGTTTGCTGTAACCGGAGGACATTTAAAGAAAATTTACAATACGTATTTTTTGGTCGGGGGAAATCAGTTCGACGGTGATTATAATCCCATGGGAAATCCTACATATACCCAAGTGTATACCAATGCCATTCGTAAATTCATCATCGACGATAATGGTACAACCATTAAAATAACCCACCTTCCTGAAATTTACGATGCTACCAATTTTCACCGCAGAGACTATAATGTGGTTTCTCAAATTCTGCCCAACGGACAACAAGGGTTAACCGCATTTTCAGGTGTTTTTCAACCTACAGTGGATTTGCCTTTTTTGAATTGCGTGAACATTGATAGTGCCAACTATCAAGTAAATAATGATTTTCAACAATATTACAATCATTACCATTGCGCTACTTTGCCTTTGTATTCTGCTAAAAACAATGAAATGCACAATGTTTTTTTCGGGGGAATTGCTCAATATTACGATAGTGAAGGAGTTTTGGTTCAAGATAATAACGTTCCATTTGTTAAAACAATTGCACGTGTTTCACGCACATCCAACGGACAGATGTCGGAATATAAATTACCACTGGAAATGCCCAGTTTGTTGGGTGCAGGAGCAGAATTTATTCCCGAATTAAATATCCCTCATTACCCCAATGAAGTATTTAAATTGGATAGTTTTAGTCAAGATACAACTCTAGTGGGATATATTTATGGAGGAATTAGCAGCACTGCCGCGAATATTTTCTTCATGAATACGGGTGTAGAAAGCAGTGCTTCCAGTCAAATTTTCAAAGTATTGGTGGTAAAATCCAAGTCACTTAATACCCATAAGTTGAATGATCAAAGTACGGGTTCATTGAAATTGCAAGTATTTCCCAATCCCAATAGTGGTGAATTCAAAGCGAGTTTTAACGTAACCCAAAAAACCGATGTGAAATTGACATTATATCACTTGGATGGTCGAAAAATTGAAGAAAAAGTAATCCCCAATGCTCCATTGGGTACGAATTATTTTACGCGCAATTCGAATGAATTCAAACTTAACGGTACATATTTCTTTACGGTTCAAACATCCTACGAGAAAGCAACTCAGAAAATCGTAGTGGATTGGTAGTAGTGGTAGATGGGTAAAAGTAGTTTATTGGCAGCAGCGGTACATTTGTAGCTCTAGTGGGTTGAGTAACTTTTGTCACCTATTGAACATAGCAACACCCCAAATTATCCGTATTTA
>CAYPYX010000084.1:0-8633 GCA_964415065.1 uncultured Rhizobium sp. | reverse complement strand
AATTTTTTTGGAGCTATTTTACAGATTCAAAAAACTCAAGTTTTAATGTACCATTTTGATGTACGATTAAAACTGGTAGCAACTAATTGAAAAACAATATCAAAAACGAGGTAATACAGCCTATGATTAAAACAACTACAAAAAAAATAATTATGAAAAAAACAATTATGAAAAAAACACTACTGATTTTTTTCATAATTGTTACATCTTTTGGTTCATTAACCGCCAACTATCGACCTTATGGAGGACAGATAAACAGTTCATTATTGGACACCAACCGTGTAAAAATCCGCGTGATTTGGGATTTATTTTGCAACTCTACTTCTTCGGGATTAGATACGATTAGAAATGTGGAATATGCTTTTTTTATTGGTAACATGGAAAACCGAAAAAGCCCCATTGTAAAATTGTCCAATGCTCTTTTCAAAAAAGACTCCATTACCAATTTAGATCCCCTATGTAAAGGATATGCCAATACGTGTATGCCTGGAGGAGTGGCTAATGGTAATATTCCATATTCGGGCAACTACAGATATTATTTGTCCGCCATTATCAATTTAAAAACACATACTCTCATTGACAGTTTTATCAAAAAGTATGGATCCGATCAAATTACGTTTATTGGAAGTTCGGAAGTAAGTTTAAGTATGTTAGTCAACAACATCAAATCACCTTACGGTTATACCATCAGCACGACCCTGTATTACAATACACTTCGGACACTAAATAGAATGAGCAATGATGCACCGATGGTCAGAAATCACATCCCCAGAGATAATTCAGCCGGTGAGTTTCGGTATTTCCCAGATGCTATGGATGCAGAAAATGATCGTCTTATATATAAACTTCAACAACCCTATCAAAGCGGCAGTTCCTATGCGGCATATACCTTAAACAATCAGTATTCAGTGGCAGTGCCTATTAAAACTTTTACAGGTGTTGGCACTACGGATGGTTTTGCCAAAGCCAGCCGCAATATTTTCCCTCCTCGTGGATTCAATTTCGATACGCTATCAGGAGAAATGTATTTTTACAAAAACGACGCGAGCGACGGAGCTTTATTCTGCTATTCTATAATCGAAACACAAAAAAATGCACAAGGCAAATGGGTAGTAATTGGACAACATTCTTATTATTCCAACGGAAGATTCTTCAGTTCTGCATCTGGTAGTTCATTTAATTACAATCCCTATGTTCGAATCGGAAAGGAATTTTCTGTCGTTGCGGGGGAAACCATTGAAATTGAATTCTCCATTGGCGATCCCGATACCGGCACCTATTTAGAAGCTATTTTAAAAACCGAGTACAAAAATACATGGCTTTATAGCACCCCTGGGAAACCCAATACCTATATTTTCAAATGGAAAACCGATTCATCTCATGCCCATAAACCTTTCCATACATTCAATTTATTGGTCATGGACAATTATTGTAGCAGCGGACAACCCAGAGGAACCACAGTATCCCCAATTTTGGTTCGCGTAAAACCTGCCATTCCCTACGAAAACAAATCACGTGATACTACCTGTAATCGAATTTTTACTGAAGTGAATTTCTTGAAGAAATTCAGCGGGAATGCCTTTATACAATGGCAAGTAACCTCTAAATCAGGCAACACCACATTAGCATTTCTCACTTCCAAAAACCTGTCTGAACAACTCCCCAACGATGAATATTATGTAACACCTTACATTACACATGACTCATTGGGTTTTGTTCCTAAAACCGATACCGTAATTCTCAACAACGAACCCAAACTTCGTTTAACTGGTGACAGCCTGTATTGTGGAAAAACAGATATTCATTTCAGCACCTCTACCCAAAATATGAAGTCGTTAGTTGGATTTTCATACAAACTCAAAAACGGCAACATTTCTTACAAGGCACCTCAAGGAATTATTACCACATCCGACACTATGTTTAAATGGTTCTTCACGGTTACTGATTCCATTGGTTGTTTTGCAACTGATAGTTCGATTTACAAACAATTACCGAGAGAGTATTTCAAATTATCCCCCCTTCCAACAGGTTGCAACATTTTGAACACTATTGATATTAAAAATAGTTGGACAGATCATTCATCGCGCAAATACAAAATAATAAATTCTGCCAGTTGGCTCGATACAAATAATGGGAAATTATTATTAGATCCACAAAAAGTTGCTTCTACAGCATTCAAAAATGGAAAAGCCGAACTCAGTATCTCTGTTCATTATTTAGATTCTTGGGGATGCCGTGAAGTCGACAGCCTGATTTGGACGGTTATTCAACCTGTTAAATCCGAAAGCGTAGACACTTCTATTTGTCAAAATACCGGATTTCTTTCCTTGAACTCTTTAATCAAAACCCCGTCTAATTCCTCAGTGCATCAACCCATTTGGACGGCATTAGAAGCACCTAACGGAGTTAACATCAATGAAATAATAAGTTCAGACCAGCGTTTTTATTTGGGAAGTCAATCCGAATTAAATCGAAATGGAAGCTATCTATTTAAATTAGAATTCAAGGATTATTTGAATGGTTGTTATCTTGCAGATACACTAAAAATTGAAGTGATAAATGAACCTCTACTTAGTTTTAGCACACCCTTGATGTGTCAAGGTCAAACGGATTTCGACTTATTAGCGCAGGTGTACGTAGAAAACAAGCCAGCTACCGATGGCAGATTCTATTGGGATTCGTATAACTGGAATAAAAAAGCTCCTGAACTGGAAAAACATCCCATAAAAAATAACCAATATGCACCTGCTGATATCGCAACTGGAAACTGGAGAGTTCGTTACGAGGGTCCACAAAAAGGGTGCCAAGACACAGGGTACTTCACACTTCGAGTGGAGGAATCCCCCAAAGCAATAATGCAAATCACTAGTCCAACAACCTTAAATATTCATGCTGCACAATTGATAGCAATCAATTACTCCTATGTAGCAGGTAATGATAAGATTTCTTGGCTTTGGGATGCAGGTGATCCCAGTTCCACTTCGGATACATCCAGTAAAAACACCTTTATTTACACTTATCCCAAAACTCCAGGAGAATACACATTGTCGTTAATTGCTAGTACGAACCAAGGTTGCAATGACACTGTTTCGAAAACAATAACACTTACGGATTTCAGCTCAGTTCATCATTTGGAATCGTATGGAGTAAAAATTACTTCTGATGGAAAATTCATTATGGAAAACTCAGATTGGAACTTGATCTCTGTTCGTTGGTATTCCATGTCGGGAGCTGAAATAAAAGTACCTTCAAAAGGAATTTCCTTGTATCGGATAGAGCTTCAACAGGGAGATAAAACAGCCTTTGCCACCGGCAAATTTGTTCATTGAGTGCTATAAAACAGGCTGATAACCTGTTTATCGGTACATGTACTGGCAAACTACCCGTTGGTTTGCCAGTATATATACCTTCGGATCAACTCGTGTAGTGTACACGAGTTTTTTACTTTTAAATGAGTACAATGATTCTTAATAGTATGCTTACTTAAATTCAATGATTCGGATATTTCTGCAGTGGTCAAACCATCTACAAGCAGTTGAAGTACCTTCAGTTCCGCTTCTGTAACTATGGGTTGTGGGATAATATCTTCAATAAAATCCGGCGAATTCTGCTTTAACCCTGTGCTGCTGCATCGGTACGGCAAATGCTGCATCAAATGAAATAACCCTTCTTCCAATTCCATTGTAGATGATGATTTGCTTACAAAAACTCTACAGTTAAAATCCTCCAACGATTTCAACAACGTATACTGTAAATAACTGGTGTAAACCATATAAGGAATACCGTTTTCAAAACAGTATTTTGGCAGTGCAAGCGATTTACCCACATGAATATGCAAGTCCGTGATCACAAAATCAGGTCGATTTTTAAGCATATGCATCAGAGCATTCTCCACTTCTGAAAAAGTAACCACACTGGAATTGGGCTCAATACGATGTATTCTCAATTTAAGAAGTTCTAAAATGCCGGGATGATCGTCTAATAGAACCAACTTAACGGGTTCAACTTGAGTAATTGAATTCATTTTTTTAAAGGTGTCAAGTTCAATTCTTTTTATTCAAGGGAAATTCAATGGTATCATGCAAATAAGATCCCAACAAGTATTTCTTTATTTTACCTCTAATATACTTAATTCGTTCATCAATTGAATACAATCCTCGTCCATTTACCGTAATTGTTTTTACTTTATAATCTTCATTTAAATGCTTCTTACTTTGATATACCATTTCCAAAACACCATTCTCACCATTATCACTGGTGTATATATCAACAACAATATGACTGGGTTGCTCATGTGATATCGCATTGGTAATTTTTTCTTGTACAATTAAAAATAGTTGTTTCGCTGTTTCTAAAGGCAATTCCAATTCTTCTTCGATTTCAATTTGCACTCGAGTTTTGTTCGTGGACATGTCAACTCCCATCCTCAAAAAGCTTCCCCGCCAATCTCCTTTCATCATTTCTCGGGGATATATGTATTCTACTAAATGCCGAATGTCGTTATGAAAATTACGAATATTCATCACGGATTCATTGACCTCCTCCGCTATTTTTTTATCTTTTATTTCGGGGATAACTTCAAGCAATTTCTCACGCACTTGCACCAATCTTCCCCCCACATAATCATGCAAATCATTGGCAATTCGTTTGCGCTCCTCCTCCACCATGCTGAATTGTATTCGTTTAAATCTCCGCAACTTTCTCAATTGATACATGAAACTTATATACACAAAAATCAGTGCCGACGTGGCAACTGCAACCGTAGGTAGAAATACAAAAATGTTATCTAATATGAACTGGTCGGCGGGATTTGACATATAAAATAATCACGTTTAAAAGTAAAATACTGGCCCCATTGATTCCGAAATAATCCATTAATTTTGATTCACTCCAATTGAATTCAATGCTATCGAAAATCGTTGTTATAAAAATTATAATGTACAAAACCGAATAACTCAATAAAGAAAACGAACTCCAAGTGGGCCTCCCATCATTCAACAATTTCTGAATCAACAGAAAAGAGAAACCTAAAATCAAAACAATATAATTCCAATAGATCAAATGGCTTCCAAGGTAATAAACTAAAACGAAAAACACCAAAAGTACGCCAAACACCCATATTCTCTTTTCAGGCAGTAAATCCTTGTAAACCAAAACATTTAACACCCCAACAAATAACACATCGTAACTCCAAACCACAATATCTGCTGGGGGAAGATGTAAAAATCGGTAGGTTTTAAGAATTAGTTCAAATGCAATACTGCCAAAAATAAAAAAACGGTCCAGACTCTTAATTTTTCGTTGAATGTACAACCGATTACGCCACGCTGGGACAGCCCAGGTTACCCCAAGCGTTATCAACAAAAAAACGTACATTTCAAGGATTACAGAGCCTAGTTTCATAACTATACTACAAGTATATCCAGTTTGTTAACAAAAATCTTTCGAATCCTAATTATTTCAAGCAAAAAATCACATCAAAGGACTAGCTACAGGGCAGACAACGGGACATTTAACCCCTTTATTCATGATCAAACCGGAAGTCATATCATTTCCATTTGCATCCACCCCAACTACAACTAAAGTAAGTTCGTTGTTGCTGTTTTTAGCAAAATAAGATCGAAGTGACACACAGCCGGGTTGTGACATCAATTCCTGAAATGCGGTATTATCCATTTTAACGGAAATGGTTTTACCACTAAACAAAGGATCATTCTGGTAAGCATGGGTCATAGACACCGCTTCTGTTAAGGTGATTTCGTGATAATTACTCATAAACTTGCAAATTAGTGCCATTACTCAAGTCTTCATAATTACAAGTGGATAACTATGCAAAACCACGAATAAAATTTGCAGACATGAGAATATCGACTATACCCAAGAGTCTTATTGCAGAAATTTCACGGTTTTTGAAACATTTTGAGGGTTATGTTCGTTGATAAGGTCATGATTTCATCTTCTGGTAGTCGCGGTTTTTATTTCAAAGAATTTGAACCTAAATCCTTAGAGCCATTCGATGTTTTATTTGATATTTTCAAAGAACTCATTACGCACACTTCGGGCGACTTCGATGAAGCCATTGCTTGGTTAAGAGAACTGGATAAAGAATATCAACTTACGGATGAAAATTACACCATCGATGACTTCATCGAAGATTTGAAAGAACGCGGATACATTCGAGAAGAGTTGAACGATTCCGGGGGATCGGGTTTCGGGATTACCGCCAAAACGGAAAGAGCCATTCGTCAAACGGCATTAGAACAAATATTTGGAGATCTTCACAAAAGTGGTTCCGGCAACCACAAAACCAAAGCTTCAGGTCAAGGCGAAGACCTCACCGGAGAATATCGCAATTACCAATTCGGTGATGCGCTCGAAAAAATATCCATGACCGAGAGTCTCAGAAACGCTCACGTAAGAAGCGGATCTGCAGAAATTGAACTAACCGAAGACGATCTAGTAGTAGAAGATTCACAATACCAAAGTCAAATGAGTACGGTGTTGATGATTGACATCAGTCACTCCATGATTTTATACGGTGAAGACCGAATCACTCCAGCCAAAAAAGTGGCTATGGCATTGGCAGAATTAATTACCACGCGTTATCCCAAAGACACTCTGGATATTTTGGTTTTTGGAAACGATGCTTGGCGAATATCCATCAAAGACATACCCTATCTCAAGGTTGGGCCTTTTCACACGAACACAGTTGCGGGACTTCAGCTCGCTATGGACATCCTCCGAAGAAAGAAAAATACACACAAACAGATTTTCATGATTACGGATGGTAAGCCCAGTTGTGTTAAAGAACGCGATGGCCGTTACTACATGAATAGCAATGGATTAGACCCCTACATCACCGAGCAGTGTTATACTCAAGCTGCACAAGCACGAAAATTGCATATCCCTATAACCACTTTTATGATTGCCCAAGACCCTTACCTTCAACGATTTGTAGATAAATTCACCGAAGCCAATCAGGGGAAAGCCTTTTTTACGGGCTTAAAAGGTTTAGGGGAAATGATATTTCAAGATTATGAATCCAACAGAAAAAAACGACTTAAATAATATGATTTCAACATTCGGAGAACTGAAAAAAGCGGGGTATTCTTACCAATCCATCAAAGACGAATTACGCAAAAATTTGATTGCCAACATTCAAAACGGAGTGGATTCGTTTCCCGGTGTGCACGGCTTCGAAAAAACCGTTATTCCCGAATTGGAACGTGCTATTTTATCTAGACATAACATTAACTTACTGGGTCTACGGGGACAAGCTAAAACCCGACTGGCTCGATTGATGGTCAATTTGTTGGATGAATACATTCCTTGCGTACAAGGTTCTGAAATCAATGACGATCCTTTTCAACCCATATCCCGATTCGCCAAAGAATTGATGGCAGAAAAAGGCGATGATACGCCTATTTCTTGGCTGCATCGTTCGGATCGTTTCACAGAAAAACTTGCAACTCCCGATGTTACCGTTGCAGACTTAATTGGCGATGTTGACCCCATTAAGGCGTCCAATTTGAAATTGTCTTATGCGGATGATCGTGTGATTCATTTTGGGATGATACCTCGTTCCAATCGTTGCATATTTGTAATTAACGAGTTGCCTGACCTGCAAGCTCGAATTCAGGTAGCTTTATTCAACATCCTACAAGAAGGCGACATTCAAATTCGCGGTTTCAAACTTCGGTTGGCCTTGGATTTGCAATTTGTATTTACTGCAAACCCAGAAGATTACACCAATCGCGGAAGCATAGTTACTCCTTTAAAAGATCGAATTGGATCACAAATTCTGACTCATTATCCAGAAACCATAGAAATTGCTCGTAAAATTTCTGCGCAAGAATCTCAAATAACCGAGGAGCAATCTCAGCGGGTTTACATTCCCGAATTGGCCAGAGATTTATTGGAACAGATTATTTTCGAAGCCCGCGACAACGAGTACGTAGACGACAAAAGCGGTGTTAGCGCACGTATGAGTATTTCGATGTTAGAAAACTTGGTAAGCACTGCCGAACGTCGTGCTTTGATCAATGGGGAGTCGAATACTTCGGTACGTTTATCGGATTTCATGGGAATTATCCCTGCTATTACAGGGAAGGTGGAATTGGTTTACGAGGGTGAGCAAGAGGGAGCCGCTTTTGTAGCGACTCAATTAATTGGTGCTGCGGTAAAGTCGCTCATGCCTGCATATTTCCCTCGCATTGAAAAATTGAGCAAGAAGACCGAATCCACTCCATACGATGAATTACTGGCGGAGTTAATTGCCGATGGTGGTGTTTTCTTATACGACGACAGCGAACAATCGGAATACGAATCGACATTAAACAAAATCCAATCGCTGGAAGATTTACTCAAGAGCTACCAGCCGGAGGCATCAGGCCACGACAAATTATTCTTGAAGGAATTCGTTTTATGGTCGCTGGCTGAACACCAAAAACTCGGCAAAGAACGCATCCAAAACGGCTTTGATTTCGGTGATTTGTTTTGATGTTATTTCCCAATACAAAACTTACTGAAAATATGCCCTAGTACCTCTTCGTTGTCGATTTCGCCGGTGATGGCCGACAAAGCGGCGATGCCGCTGCGTAAATGGAACGAGAGTAAATCACCCGTGAGACCCT
>CAYPYX010000083.1:3872-8720 GCA_964415065.1 uncultured Rhizobium sp. | reverse complement strand
ACTTGTTCAAAATTTTCTGTTTTAATCATAGATTGGAGGATACACTGGCTAATTTCTTTTTGATTTTCATCATAATATAGTCTGGAGTTACTCGAGGCAAATTACTGATAAACCAATTCTTGAACCCTACAATTTTTTTCCCTTTTCCGTTCAAAAATAACTCCACCCCTGATTCAGCTACATTTTTGGCCGACATCGGTTTATTGGCTTTCATGGCCTGGGTTTTACGCATTTCTGAAGTGTGAAATGACGTTTCCACAGTACCAGGACACAATACAGTAACTTCAACACCGGTTCCATCCAACTCCGCAGCTAAAGTCTCCGAAAAAGCTAAAACAAAACTCTTGGTGGCCGAGTATATAGAATAATATGGAAACGGAATAAACGATAGAAGTGAAGCAACATTCATAATTCTACCTCTGCCCTCTATAACCATATCTCTTGCAAACAACTTGGTTAATCCCACTAATGCAGTAATATTAACGGCAATCATATCCTCATCTTGCTTTAGGGGAAGTTCAGTAAAGTTTCCATACGATCCAAAGCCTGCATTGTTTATTAAACCTGTAACCTGTAGTTTCCGATCCTTCACCACGGAATACAAATCTTGAGCAGAATTGGGTTCCGACAAATCAAACAAAAAGTACTGGACTTCTACCTGAAACTGTCTTTGAAGTTCATCTTGAATTTGGCGTAATTCGCTTTCCCTACGGGCAACCAAAATCAGATCATATTTCATCGAAGCCAATATTCGGGCCATTTCCAACCCGATTCCAGCGCTACCACCAGTGATTAATACGAATTCTTTCATAGTTCAAAATTCGACATGATCACCATTTTATTCGATAACAAATGTTTATGATTTATTGTTTTTCAAACGACTCAAATGAATGGGTGTAATTCCCAAATAAGAAGCTATCATGTGTTGCGGTACCCGTTGATGTATCCCTGGAAAAACATCTGTAATCAAATCGTATCGCTCTTTGGGTGTTCGAATGTAGGCATTATTGATTCGAGCATCCTGGTAAATAAAGTAAAATTCAGCAATTAATCTGCCGAGTTTATTACCATTTTCCATGTGCTTATAACCCCATTCCACGGTTTTTCGGGGGATGACAATAATGCTGCAATTTTCCAATGCCTGCAAATCATAAACTGCGGGTTGGCCTTGAATAAAATTTGAATAATCGGCAATAAATTGATTTTCTAGAGCAAAATGTATGGTGTGCTCTACCCCTTTGCTATCCGTGATTAATACTCGAACAATTCCTTTTTCGATAAAAAATATATCATCAGGTATAATACCTTGACTACTTAATAAACTATTTTTTAGATAGTTTACTCGATTGCATTGTTGTGAAAACTGCTCAAATTCCTCTTGAGTAAAATCTATCATTTGACTCATGGTTATTTTGAGCTGCTCCATGCTTCAAAGATAACAAACTGAATCTTTAATTATCCCTATTAGAAGTCGCAGTTTCTTGTATGTACGAAGTTAGTTGCCCTAGGGAATACAATGGCATTGTGGTGATTTGGTTGTATGACGCAAAGTTTTCAAGGGAGGTTCTAACACCTATTTTCGACTGTTTTTCATCCAAAAACAAGTGTAAACTTTTCATTTTACCCGTTGTCCCGGCTTTTACTTCGATGGGAATAATTTTATTATGTACTTGAATTACATAATCCACCTCGGCTTGGCTGTTTTTCTGTTCTCTATGCCAATAATAAAGGGTTTCTTTTTCATATATTGATGAGTTTTTCATTATTTCTAAACCCACGAATAACTCGGCAATATTTCCATTATTAATAATCTGATAATCGTCTTCCAACAACAAAGATTCTATATTTAATCCCAAAATTCTCTGAAATATACCCGTATCAAAGACGAGATATTTACGTTTCTTGGGATTCGATTCGGCACCCAAGGGAATTCCGTTGCACGATGAGTGTGTTACTGGATGTATCAATCCCGCCAATTCTAATAACTCCAAAACCTGCTTTACTTGTACACTTTTCATTTCTTCAGATAATTGGGAATATTTAAACTTTGAACCCACTTGTTGAACTACTGATTCAAAAACAATTTTCACACGATCTACAGGAAATCGCTTGTTGAATTTACTAAAATCTGCTTGAATTGAAATTACAATATCATTAAGTATCCGTTGTACTTCAATTAAGTCTTTCTTTTTTATGTATGAATTCACCGCTTCGGGCATACCTCCAACAATAAAGAATTTTTTTAAGTGGTTCTTTAATTTTTCGTGCAATACATTGGAAATGGGTGTGTTTTGTTTTGCAGATTTATGAATCAGGTTCAACAAAGGCTGTTCATTCAACGCGACTAAAAACTCACTAAACGAAAACGGGTACATAAAAATGGAACGTACTCTTCCTACACCAAAAGAAGGTAAATCAGTTAATGCAAATTCAAGTAACGATCCTGCTGCAATTACATGTAATTCAGATTTTTTCTCATAGAAGTACCTCAAACTCGACAATGCTGGGATGCAGGCTTGGATTTCATCAAAAAAAATGAGTGTTTCGCCAGGTATAACGGGTGTTTGTTTAATTATGGATAATTCCTCCAATAAAGTATCCAGAGAAATCATATTCTCAAACAACAGAACAAGTTGGGGTTCTTCATCAAAATTCACCTCAATAAAATAGGTAAAGTTTCGGGCCAAATGCTTAATTGCAGTTGACTTCCCTACTTGCCTTGCTCCTCTCACCAAAAGGGGCTTTCTGCCATCAGAATTTTTCCAAGCAAGCAGCTCCTCATCAACAGTTCGACTCAAATACATACAAACAACTATATATCATACAAATATACTAATTAAATGACTTTTTCCAAACATGTTTTAACCTTAAAATGGATTTTTTCCAAACATGTTTTACTGATAATTAGAACTTTTTCCAAACATGTTTTAACCCTAAATTGGATTTTTTCCAAACATGTTTGCTCGTTTTCAGTTGAAATCAGATAACAACATCGCCTTTAAATCCAAACAATTGACTTCTTGTAAACACAAGCAAACCCATTTTACGTAAAACCATTTCAAAACCATATTTAACTAACTTGGATAGTCAAATTCAACAAACCCATTACTTTAAACATTTTCTAACCCTTCCCTGGAAAAACGCAGGTCGATCCATAAATTTGCTTTTGCATGAAAACAATTGAAGTGGTTGCAGGAGTTTTGAAATTTGAAAACAACTACCTGTGTGTGCAACGCGGTCCTAGTAAATACGATTACATACATCATAAGTTTGAATTCCCAGGTGGTAAAATTGAAGAGAACGAATCCCCTGAAACAGCACTTCAACGCGAATTGCTGGAAGAACTAAACATCCATCCACTCCAAATCCTTCAGAAAATCACTACCGTGCATCATGAATATCCGGATTTCAAACTCATCATGCACGCCTATTTGTGCATCCCAGAATCCAATCAACTCACACTAAAGGAGCACATTGATTTTAAATGGTTGAGTCGCTCCGAGATGGATTCACTAGATTGGGCAGCAGCAGATATTCCCATCCTGAAAGAACTATCATGAATTTCAACGACTCACTTCTCTTTGGATTTCAAGATTCAGAAAATTTTAATCGGGGATTTTTATCTCCTCGATTGATTTCAAATAATCCCAATACCAACGACTTGATGAAAAACGTTCTTCGTTCTTCATTAAGCACCTGCGATGAGTATTTTATCAATGTTGCATTTGTTACAACAGGCGGTTTAGCTCAAATTCGAGGAATCCTCGTAGACTTGGATGAACGAAATATTAAAGGGAAAATCATCGTTTCTAGTTACCAATATTTTACCGAACCGCTCGCTCTGAGCTATTTGATGAAACTGAAAAATGCTGAGGTTCGACTGATTCGATCATTTGATTCTCATGCAAAATGTTATATAGTTAGCAAAAACCATTACCACGATATCATCGTTGGTAGTAGCAATCTTACTCAACATGCTCTTACCAAAAGCAACGAATGGAATTTACACGTTATTTCCAGCTCAAAAGGAGATATTTACCACCAATTAAATCGCGAATTCAATCATACTTGGACGCATGCTGAGCCGTTAACTGAGAACTTATTAAACTGGTATACTGGCTTGTATTATCAGCATCGGTCAAAACGTCCCCAAATAAAAGATCCCAATACACCTAAAAACTATTCCATCGAAATAGTTCCTAATTCTATGCAGCGAAAAGCGCTGTCAAATCTAGAAAATTTGAGAAAAAGTGGAGCTACACGAGCTTTAATTATTTCGGCAACCGGCACGGGAAAAACGTATTTATCAGCCTTTGATGTCCAGAAATTTCGTCCCAAGAAATTCTTGTTCATAGTACATCGTCGCACCATTGCCAAGGCAGCCATGGAAACATTTAAATCGTTGTTGCCTCAATCGATTTCTATGGGACTTTATTCCGGCGAACATACCGAACGGGAGAACGATTATTTGTTTGCCACCATTCAAACCTTGAGCAGAGCGGATCATTTAAAGAAATTCCGGCCCGATGAATTTGATTATATCGTTATAGATGAATCACATAGAAGTGGTGCAGAAAGTTACCAGTTGATCATTGATTATTTTAAGCCCCAGTTTTTATTGGGGATGACAGCAACGCCGGAGCGAACTGACTCGTTCGATATTTTCAAACTGTTTCACAACAATGTAGCCCATGAAATTCGTTT
The DNA here is from genome assembly GCA_964415065.1 of uncultured Rhizobium sp. GTDB lineage: Bacteria > Bacteroidota > Bacteroidia > NS11-12g > UBA955 > VMCP01. The sequence continues at coordinate 4,016 of CAYPYX010000083.1, read as the reverse complement.
GAATCAAGCGATGAAAGACGAGCTACTTTGCGATTTTCATTATTACGGGATAACGGATATTGAGATCGACCATAAAAAAGGGAATGTTAGAGAATTCAGCGAATTGAGTTATCAAAGACAAGCCCAACATGTGTTGGAAAAGGT
>CAYPYX010000083.1:0-3772 GCA_964415065.1 uncultured Rhizobium sp. | reverse complement strand
AAATTGACGACCGCGAAAAACTTTTCGATCGACTTGAATCTGATGATGAAGACACAAAACTCGATTACTTGTTTAGTGTCGATGTATTGAACGAAGGGGTCGATATTCCTAAAGTAAATCAAGTAGTTATGGTTCGGCCCACTCAATCCGCAATAGTTTTCGTGCAACAATTAGGGCGCGGACTGAGAAAAGCTGAAAATAAAGAGTTTCTTACCGTGTTGGACTTCATTGGAAATTATGAAGATAAGAATTTCCTCATTCCGGTTGCCTTGTTTGGCGATCGCTCATTCAACAAAGATAAATTGCGTAGATTAATGGTAAATATGGATCAACATACGCCGTTGAGTTCTACCATTAATTTCGATGCAATTGCTAAGGAAAAAATTTTCAAATCTATCGACGCCACTAAGCTAGATCAAAAAAGATTTCTCGATTCCGATTATCAATATTTGAAACGCAAAATCGGTCGAATTCCGTTGATGTGCGATTTCCTAAAAGAAGAAGAACGCGATCCTTTTACTTTTGTTACCTATAGCGGTTCTTATGCAAGTTATTTGATAAAACAGGAGTCTAACATCCCCAAAATAGATGAACCCCAATTGAAAATTCTGGATTATTTGAGTTTGGAAGTCAATAATGGCAAGCGAGTTTTGGAATCCTCAATTTTAGAATATTTATATAAAACAGGCCAATTCAAACGCGAGAATCTCAGTGAAATTTCCAATCAATACGGTATAAATTATTCGGAGAAGGATTTAGATTCGGCTATAAATAATCTGAAATTCAAATTCAATAAGAACTATAAAATTGAACAGTCCATAATAAAAGTCGATGGAGATTGCCTTACTTGGGATTCCGATTTTGCTTCTATGATTTCGGGGGATGATTTTTTCAAGAAACTGTTGATTGATAACATTCAATTTGGGCTAGAATACTTTAAAATGAACCGAAACGACATTACCACAGATGCTGGTTTTGGACTGTATTCCAAGTATTCTCGCAAGGATTTCAGTCGAGTTGCAAATTTGGATGCAAATGAAGAAGCTGTAATTTTTGGATATAAAATTTACCCGCATATTATTCCACTTTTTGTGACTTTGAAAAAGGATTTGAACATTTCAAAGGCTACCCAATATGAAGATTATTTCATTGATCCCAAACATTTTCATTGGATGTCGAAACACAGCCGAAATTTGAAAAGTAAAGACATTACAGCGCTGTTAGAAAACAATTATAACCAACGACCGGTGATGTTATTTATCCAAAAATCAAAATTGGAAAATGATTTCTACTTCATGGGAAGACTGCGTCCTGCTGAGAATATTGAAAATTTCATTGAAGGCACCATTGATGGCAAAGGAGTGGTTCAAATTACTTGGGAATTGGAACACGAATGTCCCAAAAATTTATACGAATATTTCAATGCATTTCTCGGAGGTGAATAATTGGGAACGGTAGTTAATACAACACCGGATTCAATTCGCTGTTAATCAAATTGCCCGGTTCAACGCCGGGACACCACGTGCGAAGGTCGTTCCATTGACTATCGTTCTTGGGTTGATTGGCATGCATCTCGGAATCCATGTATATAATAGTCATTACTTTGCGAATTTCGCTAGACTGATTTGCACCTGCACGATGGAAAATCCATCCCCCGGCCTCTTTGAACAGCGCTTGGTCGTGGTACAATCGAACACCCTTGCACTTCATTAATTCTGTTGCAATTTGCGCCAATCGCTTGCTAAAAATCAATTCTGCCACTTGCTGATCGCGCTTCCACAGGTTGAATTCCTGCAAAAAAGCTTTCCCATAGGTATCGCGTTTATCCAAATCAATTCGTTGGTTTTTATTTTCTTCAACGAGGGATGTTATCACGGAATTAAAATAATTGAGTGTTTCCGCATCCAAAACGTGTTTCAACTTGATGTAGTTGAAGGTTTGATAAAACTCAATTTGTTCAGCAGTTAACAAATAAGGTAGATTTAAAAGCGGGCGAAGCATATTTATAGCGCTAAAATAACTGTACAATTTAAACAAACTCTTTCTTTCACGATGGATTCACAGCTATGAACCATTCAAAATCCCCCGTAAATACTAAAATCTGATTCGAATCAAACAATTCCACTTTAGCCGTTAATTGCACTCTGCCTCTTGATTTTAACTCAGTCATTACGTGTTCCACTACATTATTTTCCATAGTAACACGTGAATAAACATGCCCAATTGCTGGTTTTTTATATTTAACATGCACCTGTCGCACAACGGGAGTAATGTTCATTTCGCTTTTAGGGAAATTCGATAATAAAAATTGTCCTGCCGACGCTTCTGCCAACGCAAACAAAGCACTTGCATGCACTGTTTCCAAATGATTGGTATATTTTTTCGAATCAGTTAACATCAATAGAAAACCGTCGCGATCCGAAATTTGGATATCAATTAATTGGTTGAAAGGTAAGGTAAGAATATTCATATTGTATTATTAAACATCAGCATTTTCCAGCAACTCATCCAGCCCCAAATTACGCTTATTCAGGAAAATATCATTGTGATAAAAATCCAACTTCTTGAGTAAATAAGTTAGTGTATTCACTTCCGGCTGTGTTAAATTTCCGACTACAACCTTAGATACTTTTGCCATTTCGGGCAAAACCGTAATAATGGTTTGTCGGCCAGTTGGGGTGATTCGTACTCGTACACTTCGTCGATCCAATTCATCGGCAAACTCTTCAATCATCTGCATGGATATCAATCGCTTAATCACCTCAACTCCCGATGATTTTTCCATTATTTGCTTGTTAATTAATTCCGTTTTTGTGAGACTTTCATACGTCATCAAGGTAATTAAAAAAGCAAACTCATCGGCCGTTTGAATTGGACTATTTTGCAACGCTTTTTTAACATAACCTTTCGCATAACGAAACATGAGCGTTATTAAAATGGAGGTATCCGTATTGCTGTCTGTTCGTAAAATTTTCAATCCCGGCTCAGCATTACCTTCAATTTTTCGCATAGCCACATCCTGAGATCCTATTTTAGAATTTAAAAATCCCACAAAATCCGAAATCGAATAATCTTCATTTCCTTGTTTCTCAGAACTGAACTGGTCAAGCAAATTAATAAGCTCAATAAGAATTTCCTTTTTCATTTTTCGGGGGATGAGTTATTGGTAAAATCTCACGTGTTTACGTCGCAAAAATAATTAATTAATACGACAACATTCAAAATCTTTTATTTTTAATATGTTTTCGCACTATATTTGCCAGAGTAAAACGCAATCGCACCAATTCATGATTTATTTTAGTATCGCATCCGTAGAAAACTACAGTATGACTAAATACGCAGAATTAACGTCAATGGAACAGAAAACTGAGAATCAAGATATGATAAAACCATCGAGAAAACTGGAGATGCAACCACGAAGTGGTTTAAATTTTAGTGAATTTTTACAAGCAGGATTCGAAGTTAAATCGGTAAACTACGACTTAGACCACTTTTCGATTCTGGCAAAAAAATCAAACATAGATGTTTCTCAAATTCAAATTAGAAACTTGGTATTTCTATCGTTGAAACTCTATTTCAACTTATTAACTACTTCAAAATCGTATGAAATTTCAGATGAGTATTTCATTGATTTACAAACAAAAGCGATGGATTCACTAGAATACTCGATAGAAATTGACTATCTAAATACCGATTCAGCTGTTCTCTTTTTGGAGGCATATTGCTACGATCAAAATGAAAAACTAGTAGCAAAAGGGAGCTTGAAATTGAT
>CAYPYX010000082.1:0-9211 GCA_964415065.1 uncultured Rhizobium sp. | reverse complement strand
CTTTTGGCTCCGAGGAGTTCAAAGAAGGCACGGATGCGTTCCTTAACAAAAGAATTCCGCAGTTCAGAAAGTGAGCGTGTTCATAATCAGGAATTTCACTAATTTTGCTTTTTAATTCTTAGAATGAAAAATAGATTTTTATATGTTGGGGTAATGTTTTTTTTAGCTGTATTTCAACAATCATGTTTTAGTTATAAAAAGCAGATATATTTTCAAGGAATAGCGGATAGCACGGCTAACTTGAGTATGCAACAACCCGATCCTATTATTCAAAGGGGAGATCAACTGTTAATAAGAATATATGCATTAGACCAACAAAGCGCAGAGTATTTTAATCAGCCAGTTGGATTGGGAATGGGAGGAAATACAGGAATGGCAATTTCGAATCTTATGAACGGACCTCAAGGCGGTGGAGTAATTGGTTATTTAGTAAATGAGAATGGAGATATTGAGTTTCCTAAGTTAGGACCTGTAAAGGTACTTGGATATACACAGCAACAATTAAGAGATTCAATGCAAACATGGTTGTTGCCTTACTTGAAAGAACCCGTTGCTTCTGTAAGATTGATAAATTTCCGGGTTACATATATAACTTCTGATCGGGCTAATACAGTAGTAATCGCAAATAACAAAACCAACATAATACAATTTATGGGTATGGTTTATGGGTTAACTTGGATGGATAGACGAGATAATATATTATTGATTCGACAGGTTAATGATGTTCAGAAGTCATATCGAATTAATTTAACCGATGCTAGTGTTTTTCAATCTCCCGCATTTTATTTGCAACCAAATGATATAATTTATATTGAGCCCAATAAACGTAAGTTTTTGGAAACGAATATTCAGCTAATTAGCTATGTTGCAACTATTACAAGTACATTAACTGTATTGTATTTATTCATCAATAACATATCCAAGTAAATTCCATTTATGGACTCAAAAAATAGCATGTTTGAACAAGAAGAGAATAAAAACAAACAGTTTTTAGAAGTACTTTTAAGAGATTATTTACCATATTGGCCAGTTTTGTTAACGTTTGCTATAATAGGCTTTTTTTTAGGTAAAGTTTACATTAGATATCAAGTTCCCCAGTATCGAGTAGATGCGGGTATTTTGTTAAAAGATGCTTCTGAAGAAACAACGGATGACCTATTAAGAAAAGCAGTAACTGGAAAGTCTAGTACTAGCACGGAGGATGAATTAGAGGTTTTACAAGGTGCAGCTGTAATGAGGAGGGCGGTTAAAAAAGCAGAGTCCCAATTGAGATTAATTTCTGTAGGTAGGTTTAGAAGTGGAGAAGTATACAGAGAAGATCCGGCAGTAAAAATAAGTTTGTTAAATCAAGATTCTGCAAAGTCTGCCTCTGATAATTTTGATTACGATCATTCTAAAAAGCTAGTGACTATTGGAAAGAAAAAGTTTCCTGTGGGTCAGGTAATTGATTGGAAAGGGAATAGAATTTTAGTAACTATAAGAACTACTGCAAAGAATTCGGAGTTTGCTGAATTCAAAAACATGAAAGGTAAATCGTTGTTTTTGCAAGTTTCTTCTTTAGAAGAAGCAACTATGTCAATGCAACATTCATTAAAAGTAGAAATTGATAAGAAGTCGAGTATTATTAATCTTGGTGTGGTATCACTATCAGTTTTGAAAAGTAAAGATCACTTGAATGCAATAGTAGAAAGCTATCAGGAAGAAACACAAGCTGAAAAAAGGAAAAAAGCAAGATTCACAATGGACTTTATTGATGATCGGTTATCATATATTGGTAAAGATCTAGATAGTATAGAGTCGAAAATGGTAAGTGTAAAAAGAGACAATGATGTTCAAAGAATTTCCGTGGATGCCCAAAGGGTTCTGAGAAAATTAGAGTCAGGAGATCAATTAAAGGCACAGACCGAACTCCAATTGTTTGTTTTGGATGATCTAGAGAGATATGTTAAAGGTAGAATTTCTAAACCTGGTATGGTACCTAGTTCTATCGGTTTAAACGATGCAAATCTAAATACATATTTTGATAAATTATATGAGGCTGAGAATAGGTTTGCAGTTGCTATTCAGAACAATGGCCCGAATAATGATCAAGTAAAACTTATTAAGAGAGAAATAGAAACGTATAAAATATCTTTACTTGAAGTTATTACAAATACAAGAAATAACTTATTAACGATTCAAAAAAAGGCACTTGGAGATTATACAAAATATAATCGTGAATATGATGAGGTAATGCGCAGTATTCCCTCGAAGGAGCGAGAGTTATTAGATATTACAAGACAACAAGAGATTAAAAATGCACTTTATAAATTCTTATTAGAGAAAAGAGAAGAAGCTGCAATTCAGATGGCTGGTACGCTGTCTGATATTAGGGTTGTACGAGAGCCGTTTGGTGGAGATATGGTGGCTCCAAGAGTACCGCAAACAATTGGAATGTTTACACTAGGTTTTGTAGCATTGGTTTTGGTTTTATTGTTCATAAAAAGTACAATTCATAACAGAGTATTATCAAGAACTGAAATTGAAAATCGAACAAAGGCACCAATTATTGGGGAAATTATTGAAATTAAAACAGATTCACCATTGGTTGTAAAAGATGGTAACAGAAGTTTAATTGCTGAGCAATTCAGAGGTTTGAGAACTCAATTAGGATACTTCTTTAAGACAGACAGTTGTAATAAGCTTTTGGTTACATCTAGTATCCCAGGAGAAGGAAAATCTTTTTGTGCAACTAACATTGCTCTTTCTTTTGCTCTTGCAGGTAAGAAGACAGTAGTTATTGAATCAGATATGCGTAAACCTAATGTTGCAAAATATCTAAGTGTTTCGAGGAGGACTGGTTTAAGTGGTTTCTTATCAGGAAGTAGCACAATAGATGAAGTTTTGTTTAAAGTAGATGATACTGATAACCTTTGGGTTATTCCAGCAGGTCCAATTCCTCCAAATCCTGTTGAATTAATCTTAAATGGAAGATATAAGATTTTATTGGATGAATTAGCTAAAAGCTTTGATTACGTTGTCATTGACTGTCCACCTTTGGGATTAGTAACGGATGCTCAGGAAATTGCTAAATATGTAGATTCAAGCGTGTTTGTTGTTAGGCAAGGATACACTCCTAGGGAAGCGGTTTCCAATATCTTGAATAGATACTATGTAGAGGGTAGAATTAAGAACATAAATGTGCTTTTAAATGGTATAAGAGGGGGTATTTCTGGTTACGGATATGGTTATAACTACGGTAATAGTTATGGTTACGGATATGGTTACGGATATGGATATGGAACATATAGTTATAGTTATGGATATGGATACTACGGTTCTGAACGTAAAGTAAATAATCCGTGGGTAGCAAAGTTCACATCAATTTTCATCGCTCCATTTTTGGCTTTCGTTGGATATCAAAAGAAAAAGCGTAAGAAGTAGTTGATACTTTTAGTCTTTTTTATCTTTTTTCTTTATGTATTTGTTGTCAATTATTGTACCTGCTTACAATGTGGAATTATATTTAGAAAGGTGCGTATCATCTTTTTTTAATCAAGGATTAAATTTGTTAGAGTTTGAAGTGATCATTGTAAATGATGGTTCTACAGATTGCACAAAGGAAGTGGCTTTGAAATTAGTTTCGAATTTTACGAATGTAAGATTATTGGAACAGTCAAATAAAGGTCTTTCGGCAGCCAGAAATTCGGGTTTAAAGTTGGCTCAAGGTGAGTTTATTTTATTTGTTGATTCCGATGATTATTTGGTTGATAATACTCTAGGAGAAATGTTGGAATTTGTACTCACTAATCAACTAGAAATTGGTATATTCAGTCAACAGAAAATTGATTTAAATGGGCGAATTGAGTATTTTAAAGCACCTTTTTTCGATGGAAAAGTTGTAAGAGGTGAAGATATTTACGTTAAAAGGAATGGAGATAGTGCTTGTAAATATTTGATAAAATTGGATTTTTTAATAATCAACGGTTTATTTTTTAATGAAGACGCTGTCTACTTCGAAGATGCTGAATGGGGTCCTCGTGTTTTCTCAATTGCTGAAAGGTGTGGAGGATTAGATATTCTTTTTTATGTTTATGAAATAAGAAGAGGTTCACTTACAACTAGTAATGTCGCTTCGCTAGATAGGACCTTTAATAGTTACCTCCTATGCGCAAATAGCTTGAAAGAATTTCAACTTAATTTAGCAAAAGATAGGCAAGATTTTTTAAATCAAGCAATTTTAAAATTCGTAGTCTTACCCTTTTTTATGATTACAACGAATAAAGAACTGTACAGATTTTGGAGTGTTTGTAAATTGGTGCGCTCCCAAGGTTTTACAAGATTGAACTTAAGAAGTGTGAAGGGCAATTCTTTAGTCTATGGGCGATTATTTAATTTAAACCCGATTTTATTATTAATTTATTTATCGCTTAAATTATTCTTGAGATCTAGAATATTTGTAAAAAATAAGTAGAATAAAAAACTTGACGGCTAAATATTAATTTAGCCGTCAAGCAATTGATTTAATTTATCATTCCGCCAGCTACTGTTTCATTCGTCGCTTCGTCAATAAGAATAATTGACCCTGTTTTTCGGTTGATTTGATATGGATCTATGAATAAATCTATGTTTGTTTTTATTTTAGCTTTGAATATGTCGTTCATAGAAATTGTACTATCTTCACTGTTTCTGGTTAAGGTTGAGATATCCATTTTATAAATAACTTCTTGTATTTTACAAATAGCATCAGCAGTTGTATGTCTTAAAATATACTTAGTATTTGGATTTAGAGGTTTTTCATTAAACCAACACAACATTGCGTCAAATTCCCGAACTTTTTCAGGCTGATTATTCGGCTTAACTAACATATTCCCTCTACTGATATCTATATCGTCTTTTAAAGTTAAAGTTACAGACATGGGAGCGAATGCTTCGTCAATTTTATCAGAACCAAGATAAATTTGGGTTACTACTGATTTTAAACCGCTTGGAAGAGTTTGTAGTTCGTCGCCTATACGAATAATACCACCATCGATCCTACCAGCATAGCCTCGGAAGTCATGGTAGTCATCAGAATGAGGCCTAATAACTGTTTGTACTGCAAATCGTGTATCAATATGATTTTCATCGGAACCTATGTGAATACTTTCCAAATTGTACAATAGTGTTGCTCCTTGATACCAGTCCATTTTTTCGGATCTATTAACAACATTATCTCCTTTTAATGCAGAAATTGGGATAAAACGGATGTCTTTTACTGCAAGTTTAGAAGCAAAAGATTCATATTGTTCAACGACTTTTTGAAAGGCCTCTTCTTTATATTCAACAAGGTCCATTTTATTAACACATACTATGATGTGAGGTATTTGTAGTAATGATGCAAGAAAGGAGTGTCGGTACGTTTGTTCAATTACACCTTTTCTAGCATCAACAAGAATTAAAGCCACATTGGCAGTTGAAGCACCTGTAACCATATTACGAGTATATTGAATATGGCCTGGAGTATCGGCAATAATGAATTTACGTTTTGGAGTTGCAAAATACCTATATGCAACGTCAATTGTTATACCTTGTTCACGTTCATCTTTTAAACCATCAGTAAGTAAACTAAGGTCTATATGTTCTAATCCTTTTTTTTCTGAGCTGCCTTTTACTTGTTCTAATTGGTCTTCGAAAATAGCTTTTGAATCAAAAAGTAATCTTCCAATCAGAGTACTTTTACCATCATCTACACTTCCAGCTGTTGTGAAGCGTAAAAGTTCCATATCTAAATAATTATTATTTTCCATTTTAAAAATATCCTTGTTTCTTTCTATCTTCCATTGCTGTTTCTGAACGTTTATCATCTGCTCGAGATCCCCTCTCGGTGGTTCTGGTTGCAGCTATTTCTTGAATTACTTGTTCAAGTGTTTCGGCGTTTGACTCAACTGCCCCTGTAATAGGCATATCGCCACAAGTTCGGTAACGTACAATTTTCTTTTCTGCATGTTCATTTTCTCGCAATTCAACGTATGGACCTACTGAAATTAGTGCTTCATTTCTAAGAAACACTTCGCGTTCATGTGCAAAGTATAAAGATGGTAATTGAATACCTTCTGATAAAACATATTGCCACACATCCATTTCAGTCCAATTGGAAATTGGGAAAACTCTAAAGTGCTCACCCTGATTTTTTCTACCATTGAAAAGATTCCAAAGTTCGGGTCGTTGATTTTTTGGATTCCACTGACCAAAATCATCGCGATGTGAAAAGAAACGCTCTTTAGCTCGGGCTTTTTCTTCATCTCTCCTTGCTCCACCCATACATGCATCAAATTTGTATTTTTCAATTGTGTCTAAAAGAGTTGTAGTTTGGAGAGCATTTCTTGAAGCATTTAAGCCGGTTTCTTCAGCAACTCGACCTGTATTTATTGATTCTTGGACTGAGCCAACTATTAATTTTGCGCCTAATTCTTTAACAAGGTTATCTCGGTATTCAATAGTTTCTGGAAAATTATGTCCTGTGTCGATATGTACCAATGGAAAAGGAATTTTAGCAGGCCAAAATGCTTTCTTAGCCAAGTGTGTTATCACAATGCTATCTTTACCACCTGAAAAAAGAATGGCAGGATTTTGGAATTGTGAGTAAACCTCTCTAATAACAAAGATGGCTTCAGCCTCTAATTCTTGAAGGTGTTTTAATTGGTAATTCATATTTTATTAGTTAATGTTAATAAAAGGGCTAGACTGTCTTCTATATTCGTATTGCTTGTGTTAATTATTAAGTCTGGGTTTGTAGGTACTTCAAATGGGGAATCGAGACCGGTGAAATTTTTTATTTCACCATTTCTAGCTTTCTTATATAAACCTTTAACATCTCTAGACTCGCAAATTTCCAAGCTGGCTTCAATATAAACTTCTCGAAAACATGAACCAATAATTTCTTTAGCTTTTTCCCTGTCGGATCGAAAAGGAGAAATGAATGCGGTAATTACTATGAAACCTGCTTGTGAAAGAAGTTTAGCTACTTCGGAAATTCGTCGAATATTCTCAATACGACCCGTTTCTGAAAAATCTAAGTCGCAATTAAGACCAGACCGGATATTATCACCATCTAAAACGAAAACAGATTTATTCTCATTGAATAGATGGTTTTGAAGGACATTCGCTAATGTTGATTTTCCTGAACCGCTTAATCCTGTAAACCAAATAACCAAAGGTTCATGTCCATTTTTAGCAATTCTATCCTCTAAGGTTACATTGTATTTCTGTTCAATTATATTTAATTCTTGTTTCATCGCTTAAAGTTTTAGAACTCTTCAACTGGAGGGTCAATATTTTTTCCGGCTTTTGTTTCAAATTTTGGATTAATATCTCTTCCAAATCTCACATATTTAAACCAAATTCTTTCGTGAAAATAATATAAAATCATCTTTGTGAATACCTCAAATCCACCAATAGCCATTCCAATTTTAATAGATCCGGTTATAATATATGAAACAACCATTGTGTCCATAGTTCCTACAATTCTCCATGAAATGGTTTTTAAAATATGTCTAATTTGATCTGGGTTTTTAAATTTCATACGTTTATTTAATTTTTACTATAAAACTAGGATTTAATAAATTTTCTTTATTATATTGTATAATTGCGTTTAAATTAATGAAATCATTATCATCATACTTGAAAATTTCACACTTCGCTTTTTTACAAATTGCGTGTGCAGCTGCAATATCCCATTCCATAGTTGGACCCAATCTAGGATAAATATTTGCTTTACCCTCGGCAACAACACAAATTTTCAAACTTGAACCCATTGAAATAAATTCTACGTTATTATAAATAGTTTTGATTTTTTTTATTAACTCTTCTGTCTCAACTCCAGAATGTGATCTTGAGCCAACAATTTTATAAGGATCATTGGAATTACTGCTTTGAATAACTTCAACGCTAGAGTTTACAATCTCAAATTGATTATTTGTTCTCGCGCAAAATGCTGTTTCATCATTGTTCCAATAAATTTTATTAAGTGCGGGTGCAAAAACAATACCAAGAGTTGGAACATATTCATTGTTAAATTTTTCGATCAAAGCTACATTGATTGTAAACTCTCCGTTTCTACTTATAAATTCTTTAGTACCATCTAGCGGATCAATTAACCAAAATTTTTCCCAATTTTTCCGCGTATCATAAGGAATATTTTTACCTTCTTCGGAGAGAATTGGAAAATCGCTAAATTTTGAAATACCATTGATTATTATTTGATTGGAGGCTAAATCAGCATCTGTTAATGGTGAGCTATCTTCCTTTTTGTTTATATTTAAGGTATTAGAATTGTAAATATTCATTACAGCGTTTCCAGCTTCTAATACTATTGACAATAGCTCCTCTTGTTTGTGATACATTAATGAATTTATTATAGTTTACACAAAGGTATTATAAAACATTTTAAAAACCCACAAAAACCATAGGAATATTGCTTTAATTTGGTGAATGTGCAATTCTGTTTTTTAAACGGCATGTATTCATTAGAATTTTGTAATTTGCGACAGTGTTAACAAAGAAGGCAAAATATGCGTTAAATGCTCTAGTTTTTATAGCTAAGAACAAGGAGAAACGGTTTTTGCGGACAGAAGAGATTTCTGTTGAAAATCACATACCTAGGAAATTTCTAGAAAGTATATTAACAGATTTAACCAAAGTGGGTATACTTGGGAGCAAAAAGGGTAAAAATGGAGGATATTATTTTATTAAAAATCCTGAAGAAGTAATGTTAGTTGATGTAGTGCGTTTATTTGATGGTGCAATTGGACTAATACCTTGTGCTACATATCAATTTTTTGAACCATGCGAAGAATGTTTAGATGTTGAATCGTGTAAAATTAGATGGACTTTTAAAGAGCTTCGAGATTTGACAGTGGAGTATTTGAAGACAAAAAGTATATCAGATTTGATCTGATTTAGATAGGTAATTAATATACTATTCCCCCAATAATGAATTGATTTTAATATTGCGGTGGGTGATCGTACGAATTTAGTGGAGTTGTGGGATGCTATTGCTTCTGCGGCAGGAACGGATGTCCAACCTACTTTTGGTCCTCCGAGAGCGGGAGATATCCCACATAGCTTGGCATCGATTGAAAAAGCCAAGAAATTATTTGGATACGATCCTCAGTTCCGATTGAGAGATGGTTTTAAAATTGTCACTCTTTTCCGGGTAGCTTACAACTTCATACAGTTAGATTTGGCTCAG
>CAYPYX010000081.1:3073-9297 GCA_964415065.1 uncultured Rhizobium sp. | reverse complement strand
TTGCGCACTTTTAAGCTCCGGCCATGGTTTTTTATTATTTTCCTAAACGAAGCATGAATTTAACGTTGCTCATATCGGCATCGGTAACGATTGCATCATTACCCAATGCACGCTTACGCTTAGTTGCTTTCTTCGTCAAGATGTGATTCTTGAACGCTTTAAGTCTTTTCACTTTTCCGGTACCAGTAACTTTGAAACGCTTCTTAGCACTGGAGTTAGTTTTCATTTTAGGCATATTCGATGTTCTTACTTTTTATTATTTCCTTTTGGTGCAAGTAGGATAACCACTTTTTTACCTTCACGTTTGGGTTCCATTTCAAGTTTTGCGTGACCATCTTCGATCAATTTATTTGCAAATCCCATTAATAACTCAATTCCGCGTTCGATAAATACAATAGTTCTACCCTTAAAAAATACATAAGCTCTTACTTTATTTCCTTCATCCAAAAAGGAGATAGCGTGTTTAAGCTTAAAATTAACGTCGTGTTCATCTGTGTTAGGTCCGAAACGAATTTCTTTCACCTCTTGCTTGATAGCATTGGCTTTCAATTCTTTTTGTTTCTTCTTTTGCTCGTAAAGGAACTTTTTGTAGTCAGCTACTTTACAAACAGGAGGCACGGCATTAGGACTGATTTCAATCAGATCTAAACCCAGTTCGTACGCCATACTAATGGCTTTATCGGTGGGATAAACTCCCATTTCAATGTTATCCCCTACGAGACGCACTTCTTTTGCATCAATGCGCTCATTGATTTTGTGAGGATCTTCCTTCCTACGACTTCTGTTTTTAAATTCTGGCTTCATTCAATATTTTTTCAGCAAATTGCTGTAGTTCCATAGTTCCCAAATCTGTTCCACCATGCATTCTAACTGACACGTTTCCAGAGGCTTGCTCCTTCTCTCCTACAATAATCATGTAAGGGATTTTAGCCACCTCTGCATCACGAATCTTCTTGCCTGCTTTCTCAGCTCTGTGATCTACGGAGGCGCGAATATCGGACTTTTTAAGCAAATTACCAACTTCTTCTGCGTAATCTGCATATTTATCTGAAATTGGTAATACAATTACTTGTTTAGGAGCTAACCAAACTGGGAAGTTCCCTGCATAGTGTTCCAACAAAAATCCAACGAATCGTTCATGAGTACTCAAGGGTGCACGGTGAATAATGATGGGTCGTTCGCGCTCATTATTTTCATTGGTGAAATACAAGTCAAAACGCTCCGCTTGTGCAAAATCTACTTGATTGGTTGCCAATGTGAACTCACGACCAATGGCGCTCCAAACTTGAATATCAATTTTGGGACCATAAAACGCCGCCTCATCTTCAACTTCGATGTAATTCACACCCATCTTATCTAATACCCGACGAACCATTGCTTCTGTTTTAACCCAAAGTTCGGGCATGTCGATGTATTTCTTACCCAACTTGGCTGGATCGTGTTTAGAAAAGCGCATCACGTATTTGTCAATCCCAAATTTTTCGAAATGTTTCAAATACAAGGCGTTTACTCCTTGGAATTCGCGTTCGAATTGTTCTTCTGTGCAATAAATGTGTGCATCGTTCATTTGCAAACTTCTCACACGCATCAAACCGAACAACTCGCCGCTTTGCTCGTAACGATAGCAGGTGCCATATTCAGCTAAGCGTATGGGCAAATCTCGGTAGGATTTTGGAGTTGCTGCGAAGATCTTGTGGTGATGGGGACAATTCATCGCCTTCAAGTAATAATTCACACCATCGATTTCCATTGGCGGAAACATACTTTCTTTATAATAAGGTAAATGTCCGCTCTTTATATACATGCTTTCGCGCGCAATGTGTGGAGTCTTAACTCGAAAATACCCCGCTTCTTTTTCGACTTTTTTGGCGTATGTTTCCAACAGCTCAATAATAGTACCTCCATTGGGCAACCATAATGGCAAACCTGGTCCCACATCATCGTCAAAAGTATAAATCTCTAACTCTTTACCTAATTTACGGTGATCGCGTTTTTTGGCTTCCTCCAACATCATCAAATACTCATCCAATTCCGCTTTTTTAGGGAATGTGATACCGTAGATTCGAGTCAATTGCTTGTTCTTCTCATCTCCTCTCCAGTAAGCACCCGCAGTATTTAATAATTTGATCGATTTAATATGTCCTGTATGCGGAATGTGTGGTCCGCGACACAAATCGGTAAAATTTCCTTGTGTATAGAACGTAATAGACCCATCCGCCAAATCCTGAATCAATTCTAATTTATACGGATCGCCTTTTTCGGTAAAATAAGTTATAGCATCTTGTTTGCTAACCTCTTTCCGCTGAAAAGGACTGCTTTGTTTTGCCAATTCAGCCATTTTCTTTTCAACTGCTTCGAAATCATCCGCTGAAAATTTATGATCTCCAAAATCAATATCGTAATAAAAACCGTTTTGAATCGGAGGACCAATAGCTAGTTTAATTCCTGGATATAAAGATTCCAATGCCTCGGCTAGCAAATGCGCTGAACTGTGCCAATACGTTTGTTTTCCTTCATCATCTTTCCACGTCAATAATTGCAATGAAACATTCGTCGTAATTGGGGTACTCGCATCCACAACTACATCATTCAATTTGGCCGAAAGAACATTTCGAGCCAAACCTTCACTAATCGACATTGCTACCTCCATCGGAGTTACACCAACAGGATATTCCTTCTGGGCGCCATCTGGGAGGGTTATTACTACGTGACTCATAGAATTTTAAAAGTCCACAAAGTTCGGTAAAATAGCGTGAATATCAAAGCGGTTAAGGGTTTAATTAATTGCGTTTTTCACAAATCTTCAAATTCAGATTTGCATTTTCCACCAAGGTAATCTCCATTGAATCTTGAAATTTTGTTTCATGAAAAATCGTTACCTGTACACCACTATTACCGCTATAATTTTTAACTCCTTCATTTCGGGGGATGTTAAGGCGACCGAATTGAATTACGGTGCTCTACAATCTGACACCAGCAAACCTAGCATCCCCAAGAAAAAATTATGGAAAGAATATCTCAGCGACACCCTTTGGGATGAACAAAACCGTACAAATTTAGAATTTGATCACGATGAACATGATGGTTGTCACAAAACATCTATATGGAAAATATCCTACAACGTAATTTTGAACAAGCCATTGACTGACTCTAGATCAACAGCGTCAGATGTTAATAATCGCGACTCACTTCTTCATAAATTAAACGGGCTTTCTGGAATACAATACGCTTGGCAACGATTTAAATTTTGGTATGAGGATACGGGTAGGAAATTCAATCCACTAAATCACCGTGTGACACCGCACTCCTACTTTTATTTTACTTCAGCTCATCCATTGAAATCCAATCAGTGGTTATTACAGAGTCAGAACTTTTTGGGATTTCGCGCTCAATATGGAATAACCGATTACTTATCTGCAGGTGTTTCACGCGATTACAGTGGTTTTTGGATGCTGTCTAATTTGTCAGTAAGTCCCATACAATACATGGGATACGCCATCAGTGCGTCGGTTCATGGAGGTAAATATTTCCCGTTAAATTCCAAAATCTGGGGTGCATCGATAAATCAAACATTGGTTTCAAAATATACCAAAACATCGCTGCGCGTATCAAGTAATGAACTATACGACATTAAGGATTCCAGAAAACAGAATCTAACATTCAACTTTTCTCACATCCAGCGCATCAATGCAACATGGTCAATTCTTGCGGAGTTGACTTATTTACCGGGAAAAGAAAGAAAACCCATGATTACCCAAAACGAATGGAGGAACGCAGATGAATTAAAATCTCCCAGGGCATTGGATCAGTACACCTACTTATTGGGTCTGCGAAAAGTGATGGGAAGAAAAACTCAATTTGATTTCGGGATTCAAACTGTGAGTGCATTGGGCCAAATTTACACAGAGACAAAAGTTCCAATTCGTTCATTTGTAGAGAAATGGACCATTGTTCTGCCCTTTCCATTCATCAACATGAGCATCGTACTTTAATTTTTGGGGAATGTGGGTGTATTTTTTTTTGCATTTTCCGGATGAAAAATCTTGTTTAATTGAAAAAAATATTTTTATATTTGCACCCCCATTGGTGAGATGGGTGAGTGGCTGAAACCAGCAGTTTGCTAAACTGCCGAAGGGGAAACCCTTCCGGGGGTTCGAATCCCCCTCTCACCGCAAAACCATGAAAACCCGCACAAACATTATGTTTTGCGGGTTTTTTGTTTTGAATTACACTTGTTCAACTTTAGGATTACAGTGCACTTGTGTATTTACGGAATTTGCAATAAAACACTTTTGATGTGCTTCATGATGCAATTCAATAGCTTTGATATGAGCGTCAGGAATGGATTTTGATTTATCTATTTTAACCAAGGGATTCAATGTAACTTCTGACATTCTTCCTAAACCACCTTCATCTATAGAAAGTACACCCGTGTAATTATCTGTGTACTCAACAACTACAATTCCATTGTCAGCACACAAATGGAAATACCATAACATGTGACAAGAAGAAAGCGCGTTCATCAAGAAATCTTCGGGATTGATTCGCTGATCATTACCTCTAAATGCTGAATCTGCTGAACCATAAATCAGATGTTTCCCATCCGTATTTACTTCAAAATCGCGACCGTATTGATCATATGCGCTGGTCCCACTGCCTAAATTACCGGTCCAAACCAAACTTCCTGTAAATTGATGTGTCTTCATCGTAATGTTTTACTTTTGTTTTTCGAGTTTTTTTCAAAACTAACCAATAATTGAATAATTGTATTGAGTTAAATTTCCTAAAAAACCAAAGCCAATCGCTTTATCTGAAGTTATATTCAATAAATCTGTGAATTTGTGTTCAAGCTTCCTCAAAAACCATTGCCATTCGCTTTATCTGTAGTTAGATTCAATGAATCTGCGTATAGATTCAATAAATCTGTGTTTATATTAGCGAACACAACCGAATATTCAGAGTGATAAATAACACTAGATTAAAAAAATAAAAATCACCAGATTTTTATTGAAGTACGAAGAGATTAGTCGGGAGCTTCAAAGGAATGACTAACTTTGCAAAATGTCGATTTTTATAGGTGAATACAACGACCTCTTTTTTGAACGCGATACACCGCAAGGTTGGTATTTAACCGATAACGAAGGCAATGATGTACTATTGCCCAATAAATATTGCCCCGAATACGCCGAACAAGGAATGCCCATTAGTGTTTTTGTTTATCGCGATTCATTGGAACGTCCTGTAGCAACCACACTTGAACCCAAGCTCACGTTGTACCGATTCGCCTATTTGGAAATTGTAGATACTTCTCGATTAGGTGCTTTTGCCGATTTTGGAATGGAAAAACACCTGTTTATCCCCTACAAAGAAATGCACGAACGACTACAACCTGGGGATGCTGCTGTGATTTTCATGTTTCTCGACTCTGTAACCGACCGTTTGGTGGGTTCCGCGCGTGTTACAAAATGGCTAGATAGAGAAAATGTAGATCTCCCTCGTGGTAAGAAAGTCCAAATGATGTGCTTTGATACCAATGAAGTGGGTTACAAAATGATTGTTGACGGACAATACCAAGGCATTCTCTATAAAAATGAAGTGTTTCAACCTATTGAAATGGGAGAAGTTTACGATGGATTTGTAAGAACCATCCGAGAAAATGGTCATATCGACTTATCATTAACTGCCTTAGGTCGAGGTAAAATTCCAACAGCTTCGGAAAACATACTCAAAGCCATCAAAGATCATGGTGGATTCCTTCCTTTGCACGATAAAAGCTCACCTGAAGTAATTATGGAAACACTTCAAATGAGTAAAAAATCATTCAAAGAAGCTATCGGGAAGTTATATCGCGAAAAAGCGATTGAAATACTTGATGATGGTATCCGGTTGTTGAAATAATCAACTTCAACTATCCTATTTCACTCGCCAAGTTCTTTGAGAATTTGGTTTACATCTTCTTCGGTTTTTTGTAGTTTATTTCTCAAATAACCTACTAATTCCTTGGCTCTTTCCACTTTAATAGCCAACTCATCAACGGAGGTTTCACCCATTTCAATGTCGCGCACAATTTGTGTTAATTCAGCGTACCCTTCGCTGTAGCTATTTGCAACTACTTGGTTTTGATCGTTATTCTTTTTCATTTTTCTTTTCGGGGGATGTTATTGGCTTTGGAGATTATTGGGGTGGTTATTGGCTTTATGAATTAATGAGGATGTTGTTGGCTC
>CAYPYX010000081.1:0-2973 GCA_964415065.1 uncultured Rhizobium sp. | reverse complement strand
GTTATTGGCTTTATGAATTAATGAGGATGTTGTTGGCTCCGGATTATTGGGGATGCTATTTAGGATGTTGTTGGCTCCGGATTATTGGTGATGCTATTTAGGATGTTATTGGCTTTAGGGTCATTTTATTGAATCATTGATAATTACGTCTTTTACTTCGCTGATTACTTTACCACCATAAAAATGGGTTATTAACGCATCACCCGACTTTGGAATTCGATCAGGATTCATGGATTTTCCTTCCCACAATGTGAGTGAGTACCCTCGTTTGTATAAGTTAACCGGATCCATAAGACGTATATTATTCTCTTGTAATTCAATATTTTGTAACTGTCTTTTAAACAGAAAATTCAATTGGTTTTTTAAGTTTTGCGAGGTTTGATCTAAGCGACTTTGGTTTTTTACCAAATTCATTCGAACGTTTTGTTGAATGGTTTTCATCAAACCTGACATTTCATCCCCCAAATACGATAAAAAACTATCGACAAGCGAAGGTAAATTTTCGGCAATCTGATTCAAAGGCTGCTCCAATTGCTGCAATCGCGAAACAAAAAACATGGCTAACTCTGTGGGAGTTATGGCATTGCGATAGGCTATTTGCTCAACTACTGTAAGATTTGTTGAATGTCCTATCCCTGTAAAAACAGGTAACGAAAACTCTGCAATTTTCTTAGATAACTCGAAGTTATTGTAACACGTCATTCCTGTGTCGCCGCCTCCACCTCTAACAATGGCCACTGCATCGAAATGGGTTCGAACTTTTTCAATTTTCGACAATTGATCCATAATGGACTGAATGGCTTGATCTCCATTGAGAGTTGCTGGAAAAAGGAAAGTAAAGAATGCGAAACCGTGTTCAGGGTTACGAAGCACACTCATAAAATCGGAGTATCCTGCGCTGTTTTCCTGAGAGATTATAGCGATTCGATTAGCAGGAATACCTAATTCATGTTGTTTATTTTTATCGAACAAGCCCAATAATTTTAAGCGATTGATTGATTCTTGCTTTTCCCGTTCAATTTCTCCCAGCGTAAACACGGGATCGATATCCAGAATTTCAAGCGATAATCCATAAACAGCGTGAAAGGAAACTTGGACTTGCAACAAAGCCGTTATTCCATCCCTGAGAGGATGCGAAAGAACCGTAAGAAATCGTTGATTGATGCGTTCATAAGCATTGCGAAAAATATTGCCCCGCATTTCGGCAATTATTTTTCCATTTTGCTTTTCCACTAGCTCTGCATAGGCATTTCCCGATGAACGGTTCACATTCATTTTGTTGATTTCTGCCTTTACCCATATTACTTTTCCAAATCGTTCATCAACGTATTTTTTGATGCTTTGAGTGACTTGAGAAAGGGTAAAATGGTTATGAATCATAGGATGCCGAGCGATTAAATCACAAACATAATCAAACACGAATGGAATTTTTACGATTCTTTGAACGTTTTTGGGGATTCTTTTACGGAAAAAACCAAAAAATAACCCTCATCCCTATCTATTTTTGCATTGGATGATAAACGAAGAAGCTTCAGTTGCAGATATTGCCTTGGATATTGTAGAAAATACTCGACGCAACGTATTTTTGACTGGGGAAGCGGGTACGGGTAAAACCACATTCCTGCGTAGTTTTTTACAACGTACTGAGAAAAAGTGTGTGGTAGTAGCTCCCACCGGTGTAGCCGCCATTAATGCGGGAGGAAGCACCATTCATTCTATGTTTGGATTGCCCACTCGTATGTTTTTACCCACTATGCAAAGTGTGGATCCGAACGTGGCTCAAAACATACCCATGCTTCAAACTCATTTTCATTATCCCAAACCCAAATTAGATATTTTTAAAAATTTGGACCTGTTGATTATCGATGAAATCAGTATGGTTCGCTGTGATTTATTTGATGCTATCGACGAGTCACTTCGGTTCTCTCGAAGATCTCCGTTACCATTCGGTGGCGTCCAATTGTTATTGATTGGGGATTTATACCAACTTCCCCCGGTAGTAAGAAATCATGAGAAAGAAGTTTTATTCGAGTATTATAAATCAGAATTCTTTTTTGACTCGCATTGCTATCCTTCCCTGGAAATCATCCAACTAAAACTAAACAAAGTCTATCGCCAATCCAATAAAGCTTTCATCGGTTTACTCAACAATATCCGAAATGCTACTTTAGAAGACGGAGATTTTGAAACGCTGCAGGAACGATATCAACCTGAATTTGAACCCGATGAAGATGGATTCGTTACCCTTTGCAGCCACAATGCCACCGCTGATAAAATCAATCAAGAAAAACTTCAAGCGTTGCAAGGAGATGAATTTTCTTATTTTGCGGATGTTTCGGGGGATTTCTTTGAAAGTCAGTATCCCATAGAAATGAAACTCACCCTCAAAGTAGGTGCACAAGTAATGTTTGTTAAAAACGATGTTTCGGGGGAACGAAAATATTTTAATGGAAAAATTGCCATCGTTACTGAACTGAGGGAAGATCAGATATTTGTTGAAGATCCTCGAACAGGCAAACTCATTGAAGTTGAACGAGATGTGTGGCAACACTTAAAGTATCAATACGACGAAACTAAGGACCAAGTTTCTCAGGAAGAGGTGGGTTCGTTCAAACATTTTCCTTTAAAATTGGCATGGGCTATCACCATTCACAAAAGCCAAGGACTGACTTTGGAAAAGGTAATTATTGATGCCGAACGTTCCTTTGCACCCGGACAAGTCTATGTAGCTTTGAGTCGCGCGGTTAGTCTAGACGGTTTGTATTTAAAAAGCGGAATTACGGGCAGAAATATATTCTTAGATCCCAAAATTGTGGAATATTCGGAGGGCAATTTACCCGTACAAGAATTGCCTGAAATTTTAGAATTAGAGAAGCGTTTATTTGGGAAGCAGAAGTTAATTAGCAAATTTGAATTCGATAAAACCAGAAGTCTGACCAGTGCTTGGTTCAATAAACTAGACCGAAAACACGG
>CAYPYX010000080.1:8774-9423 GCA_964415065.1 uncultured Rhizobium sp. | reverse complement strand
ACCATATTCAGTAATCGGATTAATTTCTCAAACTCTTGTTCAAAATTGGTAACCAAAATAAAAAATTGCAATTGGCAAGCATCTTCACTGGGATTTGCTTGAATATTTGAATTTAAGGACCCTATTTCCTTGCGTATTTCTGGAATCAACACCTCATTTAAATGATGTATTGAACTTTGGATATCATTAAATTCTCTGAAAAACATAATACAGTTCTTTGCCGTTTTACAAAGTTGCGATACAATCTACAAGCTAAAAATGACTGATATTAGTCGAAAAAATGATTTTTATCATATTTCCTAAATGCATTACATTCAAATTTTTCGATATCTTGCACACCATAATTAAAGCTATGAACATCAAAGCAAATAAATCGTATCTGGTTGGCGGAATTATTTTGGTAGTTATTGGCCTACTTTGGTTGGTTCGATCTATTGGGATCGTTTTACCTGATTTTGTAATTTCTCCTCAAACTGTTGTTATACTGATTGGATTGATTACTCTTATTCAATATAAATTTCAAACGGAATGTCGAATCAACTAATACTAACAACACATCATCGAATTTTGAAAATCAAACAGAACCAACAATAATTGAAACCATTATCAATCCGATTATTAAGTAATTCATTTTAATTAAGATTTGTGA
>CAYPYX010000080.1:0-8764 GCA_964415065.1 uncultured Rhizobium sp. | reverse complement strand
CAAGATAAATCCAGGACACAATATTTTATCTATTGGAACTGCTGTTATCATTTTGGGATTGGGCGTCTACTATTTAATCCGATATTATTTGCAATCCAGCAAAGAAGGTTGAGGCAAAAACTGCATTAAACCTATTGGAGAGGTTCGTTTTTTTTTAAGAAGATTGTAATTTTGGCATGTTTTTTGCAGACATAAATATGCTGATAATTAGGGTTATGTCTTTTTTTTCAGCCACAAAAAGTACTTATAGTAATGAAAAAAATTATCTTCTTTGTTTTCTTATTTTTAAGCAGTTTAACAGCAAGTAAAGCACAAGTTGTTGTAGATGTTAACGATTTTGTTAGTAATCCATCAAAATTCAACGGCAAAACCATTGTGCTACAAGGTGTAATTGCAAAGCGATCTTCCAGTAATTCAGGCACTTCCGGTGTAACACCTTCGGTTGGATTGACAAATCCAGGCACTGGAAACCCAACCAATCCCTCATCATCGGTGAGAAATCAACCACCGGCCAACAACACTGCAACCAATGCTAATGCAAATCCAATGGTTCGTTGCAGTGCTCCAAAAAACTGGGAACGTTTAGAAGTTCAACTTCCAAACAACTACGACGGTTGTTTTGTTATTTTCAATAAAATGGCCAATACGATTCCAATGAACAAAGATGTTCGCATGGATATTTCCGTAAAAGTAGACACCCGTTTTATGCACCGCGTAACTAAAATAAAAGTATTGCCATAGAATCAATAAACTTTCAATCCATATATAAATATTTCCAAAACATGAAAAAACTTACAACTTCATTAGCTATTGCTTTTTTAACTATTGGTAGCATTTTCGCACAAGGTAAAGTAGTTAGCAATGTTGAATTTGCTTCTAATCCAGCAAAATTCAATGAGCAAATGATTACTTTAAACAAAGTTGAAATCGAGTTGGTAGATAATACCAAACCAGCAGGGCACGTTCACAGCGCGCAAGCTCCTGGCGCCGCAACGGGTATGCCTTCTGGTCCTGGCGGTCGTGGTGTTGCAGCATGCAATCCTCCAAGAAGTTTCGTTAAATTAAACGTTACTATTAAAGAAAAACCTGAATATCATGGTTGCTTCTTTATGTCAGAACAGATGTATAAAAAGATTTTGGCTGCTAATCCAGACAAATCAGAGGCATCATTGAATATTACCTTTAAAGGCAATATTACCAGCGGATACATGGTATCGTTGTACACAGTAGCTAAATAAATTAATCTTTAAATAAAAGACCGATTTTGAGTTAATTAAACATGAAACCAAGTTCGGCAAACAAAGAGGGCAGATCCATGGATCTGCCCTCTTTGTTTTATCTTAAAATCTCATCTTTTTTATCTCGAGCACCTATACTTTCTCAACCTTGCTTATTCTACTCCAGCGCTATTCCAGACTACGCCTATTCTACACTACTACTATTCAAGACTTACAATATTTTACTCCAGCGCTATTCCAGACTACCCCTGTTTTACACAATTACTATTTACTATACTATCATTATTCTATACCAACACTATTCTACACTACTACTATTCAAGACTTACAATATTATACTCCACCACTATTCCAGACAACTACGATTTTACACTACATGTCTTGTAATTTAAGTGATTCCAATTCTATTTTGTTCGCTTTTTCAATATCAATTCCGTTCTTCGATTACTCGCATGTTCTTCTTCAGTGCACGGAGCTCCATCGATGCAATGATTCAACAACAACGTTTCCCCCAGTCCCATTGAAGTAATCTGATCTCCGTTTACACCCAATAACTTTAAATAATTCGAAATGAAGTCTGCGCGACTTTGTGACAGTTTCTTATTTGATTTATCGGTACCTCTGGAGTCTGTATGGGATCGAATCTCTACCATCCAGTCCTTTCTTCTTTGGAGTACTTCGCTCAAATACAGCAATTCTTTTTCATACTCAGAATGCAATACAATATCCCCGCTTGGGTGCATCAATGTTAAAAATGAAAAATCACGATAATCTGAATTTTCATTAATCTCTTCTATTTTACTGTATCTAAGTGAATCCGATAACATAACAAACTGAACTCCTTTTACATAGTTCAGTTTCTCGGGATTTACCGTGGTAATAAATTCGATATAATTCTCAATATTCTTTAACTTTTCCTTTTGTTCAGCCACAATAGATATTGTATCAACCGCATCAATAATTGAGGTGTCCAAAATTTGATCGGCAGGATTTGGTAAAAATGCACGTTCTATCTTTTCTTGGGATAACTCCACTGAAAAAATACGAGCTTGATTCATGGAACGATCGCTTGTAAAGTACAATCTACCGTTGTAATAACGAGGTGCATACTCATTAAATCGCGTATTGATAAATCGACCACCATTGATCAACGTATTGGTAGAAATCTGATAAAAGAATAAATCTTGTCCGCCTATTCCAATATGACCTTCTGATGAAAATGCAATTATATCATCGCTCACAAAAAACGGATCATTATCAGGCAACAATGTATTGACAACATCTCCTAAATTATAGGGATTGGTGATAACGGGTTTTCCTTTTTCATCCCAAATAATATCTGCCATGTAAATATCGGCAGACCCAAATCCTCCATCCATATCCGAACAATACAAAGCACGAGTTTGCGATTCGTTCATAACAAAGCTGGAATAATTAAACAGCCATTTGTCTAAACTCAATGAAGTAAGTGCATATTTATCCAATTTGGTATCAAATTTAAATTGGAAAATATCCAATAGATATCGATCGTTATCAGAAACCAGCCCATGATTGGTTGTAACATAAAAGTTTCCCGCGCTATCAATGTAACTTAATTCAAAATATCTGTTTAAAAATTGATTGGGGAATATTCTCCCTTCTATTTCAGAAGAATCCAGTCCTGTATTGGATTCCATAATCTTTGAAAATGGCTTATCATCTGCCAATGAAACCGAATTCAACAACCCACTGCTAACGTAAGGACGTTCATGATAATACCATTTTTGATTGATTTTATTTAATACAGGAAGGAACTGTTGTCCAGAT
Source organism: uncultured Rhizobium sp. (assembly GCA_964415065.1). Taxonomy (GTDB): domain Bacteria; phylum Bacteroidota; class Bacteroidia; order NS11-12g; family UBA955; genus VMCP01. The sequence goes on along the minus strand of CAYPYX010000080.1, from coordinate 5,720 downwards.
TTTTTAAACTGGTGATATCGCAAATTCAAATCCGATTCCTCCAATACATAGCTTTTCCTTAAGAAATCAGCTGAATATTCATTCAATACTGCCAAGGAAGCATAATCGGCCATTTTTATTTCACTAATAATGGCATCGGATTGCTCCAAATTTCCGGTCCTCCGATTGAGAATAGCAGCATTAAAACGATCTTCTGCGGAATATTTATCCGGAAACTGCGCTCCAATTTTTTCAATGATCCGTAGTGCTGTATCATTAAAACCAAGCTGAGCAAAAGCCTTATATAATGAACGTAATTCTACATCGGATTTTACTTGATCGATATTCTTGTATGCTTTTATGGCTTCTGCATATTGCATTTTGGTTACATATTCCGTAGCAACGGTTTTGGGTTGTCCACGTTTGGAAATTGCTCGCGGCAATTCCACCGCTCCCAAATGAAATAGAATCCAAAGAAAAATGTACTCAGGTTTAATCATATTTTAATATTTTCTTGGAACTACTTTTATTTTAGATCTACTGTTATTAAGCTGATAGGATAATCCAAATTCTTGAGAATTAAAAGGCGTTTGATTATTATATACTTTACCGCTTTCATAGGCATAAACAACGCTGAAAAAATCATTCACTCGGACTTTGGCGAGAAACGCATGTACGCGCGTATTTCTATAACCATATCCCAAAGACAATACATCTTGAAATCCGAAGTGAATATTTGCATCCACTATGGGTCGCATCCCGGCATACCAACGAGTTTGAGTTGTTAATTTTGTATACCAATCTTTAGATAGATTATGTATATAACCGGCATTCACAGAATAAAAACTTCTGGCGTTGTATCCGAGATTTACGTTTTCAACAAGTCTATCTGAAACTAAAGCAAACTGCGGCATTGAAACTCCAACAAAATAGTTTTTACCATACGCCATAACTCCCCCACCTACCAAAGGCGATTGAAAGCTATAATCATTGCCCAATTGGGCAATATCCGTGGGGATGTTGGCCGTTAATTGAGAAATTCGCATACTGAACGACATAAATCCCACTCTCAAACCAGCAGATAGATGAAGATACTTATTCAGTTGTTGATGAAATGCAATATCTGTACTGTAGGTAGATAAATTCAATGGAGATGCTGTTTTAAATTTACCCACTTGTAAAGTTTGAAAATTAGCACCCATTGCAAAATCTTTATTAACTGGACTCTGAAATGCCACGGCAGTATATCTGGGTGTACCTGGAAAGTTGGTCCATTGAACTCGAGAAATGGCATCTACTTTCAACAAACGATTCATACCATTATAAGCAGGGTTTTGAATATTCGAAACCAAATCGTATTGCGTAGTCAACGCTACTTGTTGGGCGTTCGCGATGTAACATCCCCCGAAAATCAACCACCCAAATAGAACACTATTTTTTTTCATCTTTTAGGGCTTTAAATAAAAATTACCTTTGGTTTGAGGTTTAGTAAACTGTGGAGCATCCGATCGATGGTGATCCAAGATGTAGAAATAAATTCCTTCCGGCAAGATTAATCGTTGATTGGAAGTTCCTTTTTCTTCATTCCATCCTCCCCATTGATTGGAATACGGACCATTGGATTTGTAAACAATAACACCCCATTGATTGAAAACCGTTAATTGTGCGTTGGGGTAATTTTTCAATCCTTTAATTTCAAATAAATCGTTTACTCCATCATTATTTGGAGTAAAAATTTCTGGGACAAACGTTTGAGGATCTATGAAATCCTTGAACCCATTTTTATCTTTATCTAAATCTCCTTCAACTGCATCATCGGTGTCATCATCATCGGAATCTAAATCCAAATAGTTTGGTACTCCATCATTATCATAGTCATTATTGGATTCCGTGCTATCGGGAATACCATCAGCATCAGAATCTAAATCCAAGAAATTTCCAACGCCATCGTTATCCGAATCGCTGGCAGTTTCCTCTTGATCCATTATGCCATCTCCATCGGAATCAGCATCTAAATAGTTGGGATACTCATCCATATCGAAATCCTCAGCGGTTTCAATAATATCGGGAATTCCATCCTCATCACTATCCGTATCTTGGAAATTCGCAAACCCATCTAAGTCGGTATCGCTCACCCCTGGATCACTTATATCACCGTAGCTACCACTCAATGCATCTGCTTCATCGGGTATACCATCCTTGTCAATATCACCACCATCTACTCGACCGTCAAAATTTTCATCTGAATAACCTTGCCCACTTTCAATAACATCCAAAATTCCATCGTTGTCAGAATCAACATCTAAAAAGTCGTACAAACCATCATTATCGGTATCGATAGCTTCATAAACACTACCTTGAATTACGGTACCGGTACCGTTGAAGTCAGTACCTCTCACCTCGGTTACGTCATTAATTCCATCATTATCGCTATCCAAATCAATGGAATTGGGCAAACCATCAGAGTCCACATCTGCGTATCCTTCCACTTTATCAAGAATTCCGTCGTTATCTGAATCTTCATCAACCGCATCTATAATACCATCATCATCGGTATCTTTTATGGATTCTAAAATATCCAATGTACCATCACCATCGGAATCAATATCCCTATAATCCGGTGTACCATCACCATCCGTATCGGGTTGAAATGGGTGTCCTTCTTGGATATCCGCAATTAGGTCATTATCAGAATCTATATCTCTAAAATCGAATGTACCATCGGCATCTGAATCAGCCGGTAAATTATCGATCATAGGTAGAGCTTCAACTTGGTCCGGAATATTATCACCATCTGAGTCCTTATCTTTTAAGTCTGGGATGCCATCATCATCCGTATCGACCAATCCTTCTACTTGATCGGAAATACCATCGTTGTCGCTATCGTTATCCAGCCAATTCCCAATTAAATCATTATCGATATCTTCTACACCTTCTTCTTGATCTAAAATTCCGTCGGAGTCTGAGTCCAAATCTAAATAGTTGGGAATACCATCAATATCCTGATCGTTTTTAGTTTCTTTTAAATCGGAAATACCATCCGCATCACTATCTAAATCGATGTAATTGGGGATGCCATCTTGATCAAAATCGGTTTCGGTTTCATCTAAATCGGATATTCCATCGGCATCGCTATCTGAATCTCTAAAATTGGGAATTCCGTCTTTATCTTGATCAATTAATTCAGAATTATTTTTATTCTCCAATTTATCGGAAATTAAATCATTATCTGAATCCCAATCCTTATAATCTGCAACTAAATCATTATCCGTAAAAACTTCGGCATACCCATCTCCGCCAGCTGCAAGCAAGGGTACACCCCAGAAACTTACTAAGACCTTTCCAATACCAACACGTCCATTTCGGTCGGGATCGAATCCGTTAACTTCTACACAATCATTAATACCATCTCCATCGGAATCCCAGTCAAACACATTCGGATAACCGTCGCGATCTAAATCAAGAAGTACTTTTAATCCACTGTTTTCATTCACGTCGCTAACTCCGTCGTTATCAGAATCTCTATCTAAATAGTTGGGTATTCCATCACCATCGAAATCTTTTGCACGTTCAATAAAATCAGGAATACTGTCTTTGTCTGAATCACCCACTTCTACATTCACTTTGGTCCAATAATCCAAAGATCGATTCCCAGAACCATCAAAAGCATGTACGGTAATCCAATTTTCACCTAAGTCGCTGACCGTAAACAGTTCTCTTTCCAGTACAATTTTAGAGATATTACAATTATCGGTAGCTTCAGAAATTACTTGATTGAATTTCAACAATGCCCTACCTGCTGTATCAACATAAATGGTTGTTTCTTTGGTTGTTAAAACAGGAGCGCTATTATCCGTTACTTCCACGGTAAACGACTTTTGAGAAATATTGCCCGAAGCATCTTTGGCAATCAATCGAATCAGATTAACCCCCAATTCAGAACAATCAAATAATGAATCGGAGAAATACAACTGAGAAATGCTGCAATTATCTGTGCACTTAGTTGCAAAATCCACTAAGTTAAGTTTGGCATTACCCGTTGAATTTAGTTGTAATTTTTTGTTTTCTACAAACAATTTAGGTGATATTGTATCCAGAACGCGTACGGTAAGAACAGCCAATGCCGAATTTCCTGAAGTATCTTGAATGGTATATAAAATCAAACGATTACCTATATCTGAACAGGTAAAATGATCTTGACTTAAGGTTCTCTTTGTTATTTTACAATTATCTGAACTCCCCAAATCAAAATAACGCCAATCTAAATCAAATACACCGTTTGAATCCAAATAAACAGTTCGATTTGAGGCTCTCATTACCGGTTTAATTGAATCTGTAACGGTAACTTCTATGTTTGTGTTACTTTGATTGCCTGCTGCATCCACTGTAGAAAACACCACCGTATTCTTTCCTAAATCAGAGCAGGTGAATCGATCCTTGCTTAACGTAGTTTTGGTAATTCCACAGTTATCCGAACTTCCATTATCTATATCAAATGTTGATAATATAGCAAAACCATTTTTATCCAAGTAAGCCATTGGATTTCGGGTTTTATTATTTGGAGAGGAACTATCTTTTACAACAATTGTAGTCGTAGCGGTTATTGTATTTCCTGACCCATCTGTTAATGTGTATACCACAGCATTATTACCGGAATTTCCGCATGTAAATACCGATTGACTCAAAACACGAGTGGATATCTTGCAATTATCGAAGCTTCCATCGTCTACATCCGCTGGAGCAACCAATGCAAATCCATATTGATTCAAATAAACAGTTACCGGCTTAACTTTTATTACCGGTTTCATGGTATCTATGACCGTAACTCGAACCGATTGACTACTTATATTCTGCGCTTTATCAAAAATTCGATAGGTAATAAAATTCGTTCCAAGTTGATTGCAATTAAAACTTGATTGACTCAACTCTTGCTTTACAATGCCACAATTATCCGATGACCCATTATCAATATCTGATGCAGTTATTGAAGCTGAGCCCGAAGAATTCAAATAGAGTAATATGTTTTTATAACTTAACTTGGGGACAATCGTGTCCAACACATTAACCGATTGTACTGCTGAAATTGTATTTCCCGCAGCATCTTCCGCCGTGAAAGTGATTGAATTACTACCTAAATCACTGCAACTAAATAGAGTTTTAGAGGCAGTAAATTTCGTAATTCCGCAGTTATCAAAGTTTCCTTTGTTGGCTTGAGCTGGAATTAATGTCGCACTTCCACTTGAATTTAGATACAAATTCACCGTTTGGAGAACCAAGGTTGGTTTTATGCTGTCTACAACAGAAACTACACAATTAGATGTCGTCGCATTTCCCTTAAAATCTTTGGCAGTAACGGTTACAGTATTCGAACCCAGATTATTACAATCAAACTCCGATTTTGAAATTTGTACCGATTGAATTTCACAATTATCGGTTATCCCATTGTTTATTTGAGCTACATCTAAAGTTGCTTTACCCTGACTATTCAAATACAATGTGGCATTTTTCAAATTTACAGTAGGTTTAACTACATCCAAGAAATCAATGGCAGCTGAAGTGGAATCTGTACACAAATTTTTATCCGAAACCGTAACGAAATATTTACCTGTTTTTAAATTTTTGAATATAGAATCCGATTGAGAAGTTGAAGTGTTCAACTTAAAACTGTATGGCTTGGTTCCTCCACTTGTACTAAACGCCAATTCTCCATTTGTTTCGTTAATACACGTATTATTTCCAAT
>CAYPYX010000079.1:6745-9773 GCA_964415065.1 uncultured Rhizobium sp. | reverse complement strand
GTGAAAATATCCCATACCAAGGCCAACGCATGTAACATCCCCCAAAACCAATAATTCACGGATGTTCCATGCCAGAATCCGCTAATCATAAATACAATGAATACCGATAAACTAGTTCCCCATTTTTTGAAACTTCTAAATTGGTAAGAAAGAGGGAAATACAGATTTTGATTGAACCATTTACTTAAACTAATGTGCCAACGCTTCCAGTATTCGGTAATGTTTTGTGATAAAAAGGGGAAATTGAAATTTTCTAAGATATTGATTCCCAAAAGTAAAGACATCCCGACAACCATATCTGTGTATCCACTGAAGTCTAAATAGAGATAAAAAGTTTGAATAATGGAAGCAAAGAATAACTCCATAGCCGTGAAAAATTCCCAGCTTTCAAAAACGCGATTAACAAAATTATATGCAAGGTAATTTCCCAAAATAAACTTTTTGGTTACCCCTAATGCAATTAAATAAGAGCCCTTACTCAATTGAGATTTTGCAATTACCAAAGGCTGACGAAGTCGATTTAAAAATTCATCGGAAGGTGCTATCGGTCCGCTTAAAATTAATGGGAAATATGAAGCATAGGTTAAATATCTTATCGGACTGGATTCTGGTTCATCGTTATTTTCAAAGTAAACATCCAAAACATATCCTAAACTCCTGAAGGCATAGAATGACACGCCAATGAAATGAATGATTCCTACCTCACCCAATCCAAACCAATCGAAAATGTGTTTGAAAAATAAAATTAGGCCAACATTAAGTACAATACTTCCACTTAAAAAAAGTGTTTTGGATGAATCGGATTTTGCAGAGTACAAGCCTTTTGCAAGATAAAAATCCAATAATGCGGAACCTATTAATATAAAAACGGCATACCCCGAAAGATAAGTAAAAAACCAAATGTTAGCTAAAAGTAAAACCCAAGTTCTTACATTCGGTTTCTGGGAAAAACCCAAATAAAACCAGTATAAAATGAACCAGAATACAAAAAAAGATGCAGAATTAAATGCCATGTTATTTGATTCTCAAGCGTTGTCCAATACGCAAATTGTCTTTACGTAAACCATTTAATTTTTTTATGTCTGCAACAGAAGTACCATATCTTCTTGATATACTGTACAACGTTTCACCGGAACGCACCGAGTGATATACTGCTTTAGATCGGTTGGTATTGTTCTTTTTCGGAGCACCATTGTTTTTCGGAGCAACAGGCTTGATATTTTCCTTTTTAATGACAACCAGAATTTTCAACTTTCTTCCAGCTTTTAAAGAATAGGATGGAAGTCGATTCCACTTTTTTAGATCCAAAACACTTACATTGTATCGTTGAGCGATGGACCAGGCAGTTTCTCCTCTTCGTACGGTATGGGTTTTCCAAACTTTTTGGTATTCAATACCATCTACGGGTTGTCCTGGCGAATTATCATCTGGATTGTAAGTCGAATCCGATTTATTAATTTCTGTTCCGGGATTCAGTGGATTTAGTTGCACAGGACTGGTGGTTGTAGTAACCGTTCCAGCATCCCCCAAAATAAGCGTATCAAAACACGGTATGATAATGCCCCGTGCTGTATCCGGTTTTTCAATTAAAATTTTATGGGTATTTCTAAACGCTTGATATATTAGAGTTCCTTTTAATTCGTAACCATTGCGTGTTAAATGAACACCATCTTTATTTGCTAGACTTAATGATTTCCAAATTTTCATGGATCGATTTCCACCAGCAACACGATACCAATCATAAAAAGCCACCCGTTCGCTAGCAGCAACATCGGCAATCATATACGAAAATATTGAACACGCTGCTAAGCTGTATCCACCGCGATGAATATCCTGACTATTCGATAAAATAATAACCGCATTCGGGGCAAATTCCTTGAATAAATTAATAATAGACACTAGATTTTCTCGGAATTTCTCCTTATCCATGCCTTTGTTGTAAAAGTCGTTGGCTCCAACATCCAGAATGATCGCATCCGGTTTCAATATGCCTAAATGTTGAGGAAGTTTATCTTCACGCATGATGCTGTAATGTCCAGCACCATTGATTCCAACACTCGTATATAAAACGCCACTGTTTTTGGGGGATTCTATACTGATCCCGTAAATTTCAAATTCCTGTTGACTCGAATCCGACTGCACAAACTCAAAACGATACCAAGGATAACCTGCGTTTAGATTTACAATAATTTCATCAGAAGCAGTATCTTTTTCAGATTCGTAAACCGATACCAATTGAGTTTCTCCTGGAGTGGTTATTTTAATGTCGAACGATTCGGGACTTCTCTTGCAGAGGATTTTCAAACGAGTGAAATCTTTTTGTATGGATCCTTCACGAAATTGTAACTTGAATTGAGATCGAACATCATATGTTTTTGATGTTACACCGCTAACACCTAAATTCAACTCAGGACTTTTTTCAACGTTTTTTGCATACAGCCATTTACCAGTATGAAAACATTGATAGTCTGCAGCGGTATGTGTTTTTGCCGTGGTATAAGGGAAAACAATTCCTCGACCAGCATAGCCAAAAGTATTCCCAAGCAGCATTCGGGTTTCGTTGGTGAAGATATCCGCTTGTACATGCGAATCTCCAATGTGCAAAATATTAACGCGTTTCTTGTTTGAATGATTTAACTTCAAGAATAAAGGCCTCAGAACCGCTTTATCATGAGCCTGAAAAACATTCATACTGGAATCCAACCATGGATAATTTTTATATTCAAACGATTGCCAACGTAATGCTTGAGCATTTAAATTAGAACCAATCAAGGTTAACGCTGTGGCAAAATAAACTGCCCATTTTCTCCCCCAAATCATGCCTTTTGTCCTTTCTTTACAGCACTCATGCTCTGATTATTTGTTTCTTTTTTCGGGGATTTAGGAGAATCTACGGTCGAATTGGATTTGGAATCGGATTTGCTGGTTTCTTGAGTTTGTTTCTTCACCGATTTAGGAGAATCTACAGTTGACTTGGATTTGGAATCGGATTTGCTGGTTTCTTGAGTTTGTTTCTTCACCGATTTAG
>CAYPYX010000079.1:0-6645 GCA_964415065.1 uncultured Rhizobium sp. | reverse complement strand
TGCTGGTTTCTTGAGTTTGTTTCTTCACCGATTTAGGAGAATCTACAGTTGACTTAGATTTGGAATCGGATTTAGTTGGAGAAGATTTCGATGTGGTGTTCGATTTATTTGATCCAGTATTCGATTTTCCAGATGAAACTGCTGCTTTGATTTTAATCGGAGCTTGTCCGGAAACCAATCGATGTTTTTGATAAGCTGTTAACAATTCGCCTGTGAGTTTTTTGGCGAATATTCGCTGTCCTGTCGGAGTTAGATGCCCATCTAATCCAGCCCATCCATTCTTTTTCCAGCCTAAAATTCCACCTTCTTTTTTCATGAAATGGTAAAAGTCAAAATAACTAAAGCCTTGTTCCTTAGACAATTCCTTTAACCAGTCATTTAGAATATTTGCACTTGAATAGCTTTGAGCCTCACCACTTTTTTCATAACCCATATCACCAGGACCGATAACTAAAAAGGAGGTGTTGGGACAATCTTTTTTATATTTCGCAAAAACGTTTTTAAATAGTTTTAGCAACCATTTTTTACTTTGTTCATCGCTTTTCAAATAAGGAACAATATTGTTTCCATAGTGAAATACGATAAGTTGAGTATTTTGTTTTTGAACTTGAGCACATAAAACATCATTACTTATGGAATTAAGTCCGTCGCCGGAATGCCCGCGTATTCCTAAATTATCCACTTGAATTCCTCGGTTTTCTCCTTCAATGTAAAATCCATTAACAACCATATTAACACCTTTACATCGAACTGAAATTTTACCGTGTATAGCAGTATCTGCAATATTGAATTCTTGGTAATTTTTATTTTTAAAACTCAATTTAGCTCGCTTCCAACTAGAATCTTTGGTTTTTTTCCATTCCACGATCATTAAAGAGTCGCTAAATCCTGCTAATTTCAGTTGATTGTATAGGGTACCTTTTAGGATATTTAATTGCAAATAATTGAATTTTTTAGGATCGGGATTTATAGGTGTAAATGCGAGCCCAGATTGACAAAATTGAACCTTTCGCTTTTTATCTTTAAAGCAATTTAACTTCTTGAAGTCGGGTTGATCGCCTAATTCTAATGAAGTGTAAGTAGCAGGATTGCTAATAGGAACATATCCCAAACCACTTCCCCCGAAATAACTTTGAAGAATTTGGCGAATGTCTTTTGTAATTCGGTCGCCTTCAATTTGAGAATCACCATAGTACCAAATGCGCACTAAATTCTTATCAGATTCATCTAATGCAGTGAAGAAATTAGTAATACCATGACTACCGCTTTCTTGGACTTGAAGCAGTTCAATGGATCGAATTAGACTATCTAGTTGTTTCCGTTCATTCGCTGAAAGATTAACAGTATCCCTTGAGTTTAATTTAATCTTATCAATGGGCGAATCAGAAATTTCATTCAACCCTTCAAAAGATTCTACATTTGGTAGTATTGCTGCTTGTAATAATGAAGTCGCTTTTTGTCCATTAGAAATGGTAGAATCTTTTGAAATAGTCCAAAACTCTAATGGATTTCCACTCCACTTAGGAAGTGCATCCAAATAAGACAACGTGGAAAATCCTAAAACGAATCCCAAAGAAGCTACAGAAAAGCTAAAAGCAGCCGAATTCTTCAATTTATGCCTGTTTTTTATCAATGATTAAACGAATCATATCTCCCACATTCTTCATGGAAATAAGTTCCTTTAATTTAAATTTCACACCGAATTCATTTTCAACTTCTGCAATCATAGTTAAATGAGTCAATGAATCCCAACGATCTACTTTTTCAGCATTTAAATCGTCAGTTACTTGAATATCGGGGGTAGAAAATACGTTTCTGAAAATGATTTGCAGTTTTTCGGTGATTTCTGAATGTGTCATGTTTATTACAAATTAGGAGAAAATTCGAGCCATTTTTACTTTGCAGGAATCTCCTAGCAAATTTAAACGAAGAATTCTAGGATTACATTGTGTTTCAACAACATTAAATCCAATTTTTTTATAAAATTCTAAAGCAACAACGTTGTTTTGGAGTAATTGAATTTCATGTTGCATTGTTGTATGGTTATTTCCAATGTTCTGAAGTAAAAATCGCATACAACCTGTACCTCTAAATGTTGGTTCTGTATAGAGGTGTTCAAGTTGCAATGTCCCAGGTTTTCGTGGAATACTAATTTTTGATACTTCTTTTAACAAGGGCAAATTCTCGTGAAACTTATTCCCTAACAACGCAGAAAGTATTTGAGTTTTGAGCATGTCTGAAGAAACACCCTCAACGGATTCAACCCAGCCACAACAACCAGCCGCTGGAGCTTGGTTTACTTCACAGATATACCAATAATCTAAAAACCATGGTTGATCTTCAATTTCCTCCTCAAAAATAGAGGACATTAAGTCTGTAAATGACCCTTCATCCAAACCAAATAATGACTGGTAAGGAAATATTTCTGAATTCGATTTTTCCGATTCAATAATGCACTTTATGATGAAAGTAATATCAGTAGTTTTTGCCTTCCGGAAATTCATTTTTATAAGTTTACATACAAATCGATGAGTTGCTTTTTATCAATTTTACCGTTCGCATTCAAAGGAAATTCCGTTATTTTATGAACTTGATGTGGAACCATATACCAAGGCAACAATTCTTTTAAAGCTTTTTCGAAAGTTTTTATATCGAAAGGATCTTCATCAGTTGCGACACAGAATAAATGTAATTTCGTATTAGAATCTGAAACAACTGCAATTGCTTTGAAGCGAACATTCTCTCCAATTCGGGTGGCTGCAAATTCTAATTCACTTAACTCAACCCGATATCCCTGTACTTTTACTTGGTCGTCTAATCGTCCTAAACAAAAATAATCTTGCCCGTCAAACTCAGCTAAATCACCACTTAAATAGTAACCTTCTTGAAATTTAGCCTTTTGCTCGTCGGTGGAATGTAAGTAACCCGATGTAGTTTGCGAACCACCCAACATCAATTCTTGATTGTCGCTCAATTTCAACGCGACATGTTTCATGGGTTGACCGATACATACGATTCCATTTTTTTGTTTCGGGGGATGGGAGAGCGGATAAGCCGTGTATCGAGTGCAATAAATTGTAGCTTCGGTGGGTCCGTATACGTTGTCGATTTGAGTTTTAGAACAACAAGAACTCCAAGTATTCAATTGACTTAACTTGAACGCTTCGCCACAAAATTGAGTATATTTAAGATGTGGTAATTCAATATCATCTGCATAAGGAGCCAGCATTTCAACAGCGGAAGGCACCATTAAAGCAAAACTGATATTTTGACTTTCCAAAACATCATACAACGCCAATGGTTTAATAATGGATTTATTTAACGTGTGAAACGAAGCGCCTAAACACAAGGGTATCAGAAAACTGCTAACAGATAAATCAAAAGTTAATTCAAACATCTGTAAGAATCGGTCCGAGGCCGTGAGTTGATATCCTAAATCCCAAAATCCTTCATAGAAATGTTGTAAGTTGGAGTAGGAAATAGGAACACCCTTTGGTTTACCCGTTGTTCCTGATGTAAATAAAATATAAGCGATAGATTCCCAAGGAATTGGATTTTTTAGTTCGTTTACACATCGCAAATCAGTTGATTTGAAACCATTTGGAATATCTAGCGCGTTATCTGAACCTAAACCCGTTGAATTATCAAAATGTGAACGAGAAATTTGACTATTACCTACAGCTAATTCGTCGGAATTGAGCTTATCAACGTGATTTGAATTGGAAATGCGCTCTATATCCACCGAATTCAAATGCAAAAATGTCGAATTGCTTAATACTGGAGTTTCTGAGCGACCAAACCACGCATCTAGTTCAGCCATTTCCAATATATCGTGTAATCTATTAGCTGGATAGGAAGGCTGTATAGGTACAAATGCACATCCATGAAGCATGCAGGCAATGATATAGCAATAGGTATCTATGCTATCTTCAATGACCACCCCAATTCGAAAATTAGTATTAGTTACAATGATTGAATTGTTTGGAGAGATATCCGAAGTTAATGGGGTGTCGACTGTGGCTTGATTGATCTTATTTTCCGTTGATGTAGAATACCTATTCCATCGATCTAATGAAGCATTTTCTAAAGAATTAGCAACCGTTTTTGAAAACGCCTCTAATCGATAAACTTGTAATTGAACACGTTTAGAAAATTCCTGATAAGTGTAAATTTCTCCTTGAATGGAACAGCAAATTCTCTGTGGATCTAAATCCGTATGATTAAACAATGAATTCCATAAATCTTGAATGAACGGAACCGTGTTATGCTTAGGTTGATTCATGGAGTTTTGGAATAAAATGGTTGTGCTTATCCTTAAAATTTGAATTTTGTAATGCTAAACGGTTAAAATAAACCAAGTAAATTGAATTTGATACTGACAATTCATTATGGGTTATTTTATTGCTCCTTATGTTCTGTTATACAAGTTTTGACAACGCATTAAGAATTCAATCGTTTTGAAACTAATTGATTGGTGATTTTAGGATCCGCTTTCCCTTTGGAACGCTTCATCACTTCACCTACAAACATTCCCATCAATCCAGTTTTTCCTTTTTTGTACTCTTCTACTTTTTCAGGGAATTCTAGTATCACTTGTTCAACAAGTTCCTCAATGAATGAAGTATCATTATTAGTCGCAAGATTTAATTTTTCCACCAATTCTTTGGGCGTTGATTCCGGCGATTTAAGTATTTCTGGAAACAACTTTTGAGAAGCAATACTGTGATTTATTACTCCTGAATCAATCAGTTCAATAATATCTGAAATTTGACTTGGAGATAATGGGAATTGAGATAAGCTCAAAGCATTTTCATTTAAAAATCCTCGGATGGTAATAGAAACCCAATTACTCGCAGCCTTATAATTTTTATTTTGCTTTACAATTTCCTCAAAATAATGAGCACTTTCTTTATCATCCACTAAAACAGAAGCATCGTATTCGCTTAATCCATATTCGTTGGTAAAACGATTCAATAACACGGCAGGTAGTTCAGGCATTTCAGATCGAACTTGATCGATAAACTCTTGTGTTACAATAGTAGGCGGCAAGTCGGGTTCAGGGAAATAACGATAATCATTTACGGCTTCTTTTTTTCTCATAGAGAAAGTAGTACCCGCTAGACCATTAAAACCTCGAGTTTCTCCTGCTACTTTACCTCCATTTTGAATAATTTCAATTTGACGATTAATTTCAAAATCAATAGCGCGTTTCACATTGGATATAGAGTTCATGTTCTTGACCTCTACTTTAGTTCCGAATACTTTAGAACCTTTGGGCATCACGGAAATATTAGCATCGCAACGAAGGCTACCTTCCTCCATATTTCCATCACAAATTTCTAAATATCGAACCAATCTACGGATTTCAGTAACAAAAGCGTATGCTTCATCACCCGTTTTTATATCTGGATGTGTAACTACCTCAATCAAAGGAGTTCCAGCACGATTGTAATCCACCAAAGTGTCATATAAATCTTGGTCATGCATACTTTTTCCAGTATCCTCTTCCATGTGAATACGGATTAGTCCAATTGACTTTGCAACTCCATCTTTAGTTTTAATTGGCACAGCACCTTGTGTGCAAAGAGGGGTATCAAATTGTGTAATTTGGTATCCTTTGGGCAAATCAGCATAAAAGTAGTTTTTTCTTGAATAACGATTAACTCGAGTAATATCGCAATTAAGAGCCAAACCCATTTTAATCGCCTTTTCAATGGCCGCTTGATTGTGTTTTGGCAAAGTTCCTGGATGACCCAAGCTTATAGCACTTACCTGAGTATTGGGTAAAGCGCCATATTCAGTTGCATCCGAGCTAAATGCCTTGGTTAAGGTTTGTAATTGTATGTGAATTTCTAATCCAATAACTGCTTCAAAATCGGGATTCATCGTATAAATATTCAAGAACAACAAAGATACAACGATTCGGTATATAAAGGAAGTGATTTGATGGTGGTTGTATAAATTGACGTATCTTTGCGCCTTAGGCAGTTCGTTCTATCGACTTGATTCGTCAAGTAGGAAAGTCCGGGCAACATAGGGTAGCGCACTTCCTAACTGGAAGGGGGTTGAATAAACTCACAGCTAGTGTCACAGAAAATTACCGCCTGCTTGCAGGTAAGGGTGAAAAAGTGAGGTAAGAGCTCACTCGTTTTGATGTGAATCAAAATTGGGACAAACCTTGCGCGTTGAAAGACCAAATATATCCGGATCAAAGGGTGACCCGCCCAATTGCTCGCAAGCCGGAAGGGTAGGTCGATGGAGGTATGCCGTGAGGCATATCCTAGATTAATGATAGAAAGCACGGCCAAACCGTGTGTACAGAACCCGGCTTATAGAACTGCCTTTATTTTTTTAGAAAGCACAGCCAAACCGTGTGTACAGAACCCGGCTTTTTGAACTGCCTTTATTTTGTAGAAAGCACGGCCAAACCATGTGTACAGAACCCGGCTTATAGAACTGCCTTTATTTTTTTAGAAAGCACAGCCAAACCGTGTGTACAGAACCCGGCTTTTTGAACTGCCTTTATTTTGTAGAAAGCACGGCCAAACCATGTGTACAGAACCCGGCTTATAGAACTGCCTTTATTTTTTTAGAAAGCACGGCCAAACCGTGTGTACAGAACCCGGCTTATAGAACTGCCTTTAT
>CAYPYX010000078.1:7043-9939 GCA_964415065.1 uncultured Rhizobium sp. | reverse complement strand
TCTGCCTGAATATAGTTTGTTATTGAAAACCAAGTCATGATATTTCGTCATTAATTTTGAATTGGCAATTCCTTGGATTAACAGTAGCTTGTCAAAATCTTCTTCTCTAGTAGCTACTATCCAATAACAATTTCCATTGACAATTCTACCTTTAGTATCAATGTAAAACCTAGGCTTTAAACTTATATCGGGGAATACAAGTTTAGGATATTTCCATTGGTCAGGACGGTGAGGTACCCATAATTCAAACCACTGTCTTCCGGCATCTAAAAGATATTTCCTAGCCCTTAATTTTTCTTCGTGTTGCACAAAGTATTTTTTTGCTTTGGGGTATTTTTCAATATCAATTGTTTGCTTTTCACCATTTACAGAAATATGAGGATAAAGAACTTTTAAATAAAAGTTATCTGTTGCGTTCCAAGGTTCAATGTTTTCTTGTGAAATCAATTCTTTTAACAGGTCATCTTCGGGTTTTGTTCCATTTAAATTTTCCCATTTGTCGCTAATAAATACTTTGTCTGCCGTTGATTTAATTCCGACTTTGACCTTAAAAAAATCTTCAACACGGTTTTTGGCTGCTTTGTCAATTTTATAAACCCATTCAGATTCTCCGCTAGAAAACATTTCCCAACAGGAACCTGAGCCGATCTTGTATTTCAAATTACCTGATGATTTTTTATATCGCTTTCCGTTTTCTGTTACAAAATAACCCGAATGTTTGCTTTTCAAAACATCATAGACAGATTCTATAAGCGTTAATTCCCCATTATAGCCATTCAATTCTTCATAAACTTTAATGAAGTTGGCAGCAGAAGGTTTTTTTTGATTTTTCTTTCTACCAATAAAGATTGCAGGTAGTACAGCAGCATCAAAAAGTTTTGTATCGCCTAAATCAATCAATTCCAAAATCTGATAATTTTCGGATAAATATTTTCTTATACTTTCTCCTCCTTTAGTTGATAAATAACGATTAGAAGTAATAACACCTAGTATTCCACCCTCTTTTAAACTCTCAGTCATTGAAATCAGGAAAGGATAATATAAATCTACTCTACCCTTTAAATTAAACTTCCGAGCAAGATTTTGTGCTTGTTCAGTGCCTAGTATTTGCGTGCGGACATAAGGTGGATTTGCAATTACAACATCAAAAGAGTTATTAACTTCTGAAGTAATTAAAGTATCAAACAATGAAGGAGGATTGTTAAAGTTAGACACATCGACAGACATTAGAAAATCTCCGAGAAATAAATCAGTTTTCTTATTGGAGAAACTAGATAATCGAGTTTCAGCAAAATTCAAATATTCTTTGTTCGAGTCGAAACCAGTTAATGAAAAATCACAACCTCTTTCTGAAAGAACCTCTCCCATTGCAACTAAAAGTTCCGCTTCCCCACAAGCAGGGTCTAAAACACGGCAATGCTTAGAGTTGACATAATAACCAATTCTTTCAGCCAAAAAAACTGAAAGTTCCCTAGGTGTAAAAGTTGCCCCAGTGTTCTTTATTTGTTCCTTGGTTATCATTTTTGCAAAGATACTTAAAATCATCAAATACACAATAGCAAAAACCAAACATTTATCAACAAACTTTGGTAGTACTATTATTTCTTGTTATTCCGTTTCTTATAAAATTTCTTTTTGTTTTCTGCATCTTCTTTTCGTCCTTCTTCAATTTCCCAATCTTCCCATTTTCTAGAAATGAATATTTCATTTCGTGTGATGAAATAATGAGACTTACAATCAAAACTCCAGTTTCCAATAGATGGGTAAAGTGAAACTGTTTTTCCATTAAAACGAATTTCCCAGTCTGTTGGTGAGATAGGGGTTACAACCTTATTCCCACACCCACAGACACACAAATGAACAGCCGTTCGATATTCAATGGAAATATAAAGAACACCTTGTTCTGGAGAGTTCGGTATGAACTCAACAAATTTATGATGGATTGTCTTCATTAAGTAATTTATTTGTATTAATTAAAAACAAACTATTATGCTCTTGTTTCACATCTTGATAAAAGCCACTTAGCTTTTTCCATTTCACAACCGCTAACATCGCATTGAGACAATTCAAGTCTGCAATTTGAATGTTGTTTGAATATTCGTTTTCTTCCGATTCAGATGAACCTATTCGAAAATCCAAATGGTCGCTTTTATCAGTCGTTCCAACTGTAACACGAACAACACCATTCAGACAATCATCGGATTTATTAACACCAATACCGACATCAATAAATGTTACGCCCATATTCAATAATGCTTTAGTAAGATTGTAGCGTACTTCATTTTTGTCAATACTTATAAAGACATAGCTAAAATCCTTTAGATCACTTACATTTTCAAGCGTTACGTACTTGGTATGTGCCTTTATTCCTGCGTGCATATTGGAATAAATTCCATAGTAGTAATCAACTTTCATTATTCCATTTTCTGCTTCCAATTTTTCACTTGAAACCGCACCAGGAGAACGAAAAGCGTTGTGTAGTTGAAAAACATCAGCATCAAAAATGTGTATTTCCTTGACAGGCGTTTTGGCAACTTGGTCAAGAATATATGAACCAGTTCCACCTAATCCGATAATTGCGATTTTTTGATTTTCAAATTTGCGATTTAGAAACTCTATGCCTGCACGTGAAGAATTCGTATCAGGATAATTAAAAATATTTTTATAACTCATCACTTCCATTTTGATTAGAATTTTTAAATGGTTTTGTTGTTACTGTACCATCAATAGCTTTTGCATTAATACTAAGTATTTCGGCATAAGTCCTGATTTTTTCAAAATAATTTGGGTAGTTTCCTGACACTGGTTTACTAGAAAAATAATGTGTTACCAATAATTCATTAGTTAGTTGTTGCCTATTGGAATTATTAATAATTGCGACTAGCGGTTGACCATC
>CAYPYX010000078.1:0-7033 GCA_964415065.1 uncultured Rhizobium sp. | reverse complement strand
ACCATCAGCATTACAAGGCGTTTCTCCACAGAAAAAAATGGTGTGATCTGGTGGTGTTGATATTTTTGATGGGGTTGCATAGTTTAATACACAAACCAACGTACCGTAGGCTACAATTTTAGTAGGAGTCACATAGGGTATTTGGCGGACAACCAAGTGTCCGCCCTTTACCACTATATCGTAACCTTCTTCTTGCAAACGATTCAGGTCTGGATTAAGACTTATCAGTTGCTGTTGCATTGAAAATCATTTTATGTTTAACAAAAACCTCTTGACCAGCTAAAATTGAACCCTCGGGATTTTGGCTTGGGCCATCTTCGTATGCAACAGTATAAACCATTGTCGGCTTATCTATAAACTGCCCAAACGCAAGAACAATAACCTCTTTGAAACTAATTTTTTCCTTTGTCCATTTGTGCTGCGTACCGTTCACTAAAATGGTTACATCCTTTGCTTTGGAATAAAAACGTTCAATACCGGGACGAGCAAGATTGACTTTCTTATCGTCTGGAATTAATTCATCTTCGTTCGGCTTAGGGTTTTCCAAAAAGATTTCATCTTCTAATGGGATATTCCCAAGACTTTTGATTTCTGCACCCGTAATGTTCGGATGATTCCACTCATACAACTTACCATTGATTGAAAGTTGAAATTCAGGTTTACCTTTTTCACCTGTAGGTTTTTTTTCATTTTGCATAGAGCTAAATTTTATGTTATTAATTATTTTTACAGGGTTATTTTGACCCTTTCAGATATGTATGCTATGGTTTTACCTTTTTTTGCCATTAGTGGCAAATTTTTTTCAATCCAAAGCATACTGTTATAGATACACAAATGAATTTAGCAGAAGCAATACAATCGGTGGATATGGATGAAGCCATTGATAGGATGAATGCCTATGCTTTAAGCAAATTGAAATCAGTCGGAGTCAAGAACTTTAATGGAAAAGAACCTATTGATTTCGTTGGAGATGTAATTTTAAAGGTTATGGACGGTCAGCGAGATTGGTCTAAAGCTAAGTGCTCATTTATAGAATTTCTTTTTGGTTGTCTAAAAAGTGAAATCAATAACTTCTTCAAAACTAATAAGAGTACCTACGATCATGAATTGCCAGATATTCACATATCTGACCAATCGTTTAGTGAAAAACATTTAAGAAATTCCATTTCAGAAATTTTAAAAAGAGAATGTGCGGATGATGATGAGTTAATGGTTTTCGAGTATTGGGCAGACGGTATAACCAAACCCTCAGAAATAGCAAAGGATTTGGGTATAGACGTGCGTGAAGTTTATAAAATAACCAAACGACTTGAAAGACGACTACCAAAAATTCAAACACAAGTAAAAAATATCATATGAGCAAAGAAATCAATAATAAAATCAATGATGCTTTATACGACTTCTATTTGGAAGCAGATAAAGACATTATTAAAGATTCGCTAAAAAGTGATATTCAAAATCTTGATGAGTATAACAAAAAGAAAAAACAAATAATCTTTTTAGCGAGTGCTAAGGCCAAACAAAAGCATAATGAATATTTGTTAGAACTAGCGAATAAGTTTCAAGAAGCTGTTTTACAAAACATTGATAAACCTGTTGCAATTTTAAAGCAACTAATTCACGGGAATACCTCACTCGCACTGTATCGCAATCTTGACAAATTATCAAAAGAAGATATTATCGAAATCATTAAGGATAAGAATCTAGTTGAATTATTAGAACAATTAGAAAATAATGACAAGAGCCACTAACGCACATGTTCAGGCACAGGAGCTGTTGAATAGTTGTGGATTAGATGAAATTACTGATATTGAAATGAATTTATTTGTTTCAGGATTAGATGCAATGCTCATTGAAGAAGCTTTAGCAAATTGTGAAGGCAAAATTATTTTCGGAAATACCAAAGCCGTAATCAAAGTAAATTCTAATATTCAATTTGAACAAAGAAAACGGTTTGTAATAGCACACGAAATTGGACATTTAATTATGCATAAAAATATTCAACTTCCAGAAGACACATTTTCCAATTTCAACATCATTGCAGGAATGGAAAATGCCCTGAAAAATGGCAAACAAGAATTAGAAGCCAACGAATTTGCTTATGAACTTTTAATGCCTGAAAAATTATTTTTAAAAGAAGCTAAAGGGAAAAAATTTTCTCCGCTATTAATAAAACAACTTTCAGAACGGTTTAAAACCAGTTTAACAGCAACAGTTTTTCGCTATTTACAATTTAAGCAATTACACCCTATCTGTCTTGTTTTTATTGAAAATGGAATAGTAAAGTATTGGAAAAAATCAGATGACTTGAAGATTTGGTTTGGTGACTTCATCCGATTAGCTCCTCCATCTGATTCTGTCGCAGCAGAATATATAGAAAAGGATTACGAGTTTTTGTATAAGTTTGAAGAAAAAGCTCAATTAATATCTAAATCAACTTGGTTTAATTTAGGAGATTATAATGAAGATAGTGATTTCTATGAGTATTGTATCCCAACCAAAAGGTATAAAACTATTTTAAGCATTATTTGGGAAGATTAATTTTATCTAGCTACTAATTGCACTTTGAAAATTTGCTCTAGCTAACATACTTATTCTAGAAAGCAAATGATATTCAATTTGTGCCGATTCAATAATAAGTTAATTAAATCACTTTTCTTAGTAATACATAAATCCAAAATCCGCGACAATTGAATTATTATGAAATCATTCTTAAAAACGGTGTTGAAACCTCCGTTTATCGGGGAATTCATTTTATTCAAATTTAACATTGCAACTACCTCACCTCCGAGCCGGATTCGGTTTGGTCGTTGGGCGACATAAAACTCAACTTGCCTTCGCTGTTTTCGGCCATCAGGATCATTCCGTGACTTTCGATTCCACGTATTTTTCGAGGAGCCAAATTCATAAGATACAATACCTTACGGCCAATTACTTCATTGGGTTGGAAGTGTTCGGCAATACCGGAAAGTACGGTGCGTTCTTCCAATCCAACACGAAGTTGCAACTTCAATAATTTATCGGCTTTTTCTACTTTTTCACAATGTATTACCTCCGCAACGCGTAAATCTAGTTTTGCAAAATCATCGTAGGATATGAGCTCCTTAACTACGTTTTCTTCTGGGGATTCGCTTACTTTTACCGCATTTTTATCCGTGGATATATTAGCTGCAGAATTTGAATTTCCTGAATTTTTCGATGAATCTTCCGATGCAATAACCAAGGGAGGAGCAGCATTTTTTAACTTATTCATTTGTGCTTCTATGGCATCATCTTCAATTTTGGCAAAAAGCAATTCAATCTTACCAATTTTGCTTCCAGAAGACGGAACATACCATTGAGCTTCTTTCCAGAACGCAGTTTTAGCAGCAGTTTTAGCATCTTCCGACAGAATATCCATCCCCAAAGAAGATAATAATTTAGAATGTGTAAAGGGTAAAAATACCTCGGATGCCCATGCAATATTGCATAAAATTTCGTAAGCAAAAGACATGATTTCCTCCGTTTTATCTGGATCGGTTTTTACCAATTTCCAAGGCTCGTTATCTGCCAAATATTTATTTCCAAAACGCGCCAATTCCATGAAAGCAGTTTGAGCATCGCGGAATTTATACTGCGACAATCGCTCTAGTATGGGTGAAATATACAGCTGCGCAAGTTCTTGGTTATTAAATGAATGAGGTTTGTTGGGGATATTGCCTCCGTAATATTTATCCATTAAAACCAACACCCGGTTAGCAAAGTTTCCTAAAATGCCAACCAATTCACTGTTTACACGTGTTTGATAATCTTTCCATGTAAACTCCGAGTCCTTGGTTTCTGGAGCTATACTGGTTAAAACATATCGCAATTCATCTTGCTTATTCGGCAAATCTTCAATGTATTCGTTCAACCAAACCGCCCAATTTCGTGAAGTGGAAATTTTCTGTCCCTCCAAATTTAAAAACTCATTAGCAGGAACATTTTTAGGAACCACGTAATCATTACCACGCAGATGAAGCATCGCGGGGAAGATGATGCAGTGAAAAACAATATTGTCTTTTCCAATGAAGTGAATTAAATCTGTATCGCCGGTCCACCAGGATTCCCAATCATTAGGTCGAGCCTCTTTAGTAGCGGAAATATATCCAATGGGTGCTTCAAACCAGACGTAAAGTACTTTGCCATTTTCACCTTCAATCGGTACAGGAATTCCCCAATCCAAATCACGGGTCATGGCACGTTCTTTTAAGCCATCGTTTAACCAACTTTTACATTGTCCCAATACCGTTGGTCGCCAATGAGTTTGGCTGTTTATGTATTCATTTAAGAAAGACTCTTGAAGTTCATCGAGTGGTAAATACCAGTTTTTTGTTTGTCGTAAAACAGGAGTTGCACCGCTTAATGCACTTTTGGGGTTGACCAATTCGGATGGACTTAACGTGCTACCGCATTTTTCGCACTGATCTCCATAAGCTCCGGGTTGATGGCATCGTGGACAATCGCCTGTGATGTAACGATCTGCCAGAAATTGATTGGCTTGTTCGTCGTAAAATTGTTCAGATATAATTTCTCTGAAGGCATTTTTATGCAAGAGATCCAAAAAGAATTCTTGTGAAATTTCTTTATGGGTAGGGTTGGAAGTGCGGCTGTATATGTCGAAACTGATACCCAATTGTGCAAATGAATCACGAATGATTGCATGATATCGATCCACGACATCTTGGGGAGTAATGCCTTCTTTTTTAGCACGAAGGGTAATGGGCACACCGTGTTCGTCGCTTCCACAAACAAAGAGTACCTCTTTCCCTTGTAAGCGAAGGAAGCGGGCGTAGATATCAGCAGGAATATATACTCCGGCCAAGTGACCAATATGTACGGGTCCGTTGGCATAGGGTAGAGCAGCGGTAATGGTTGTTTTCGACATTACTGCAAAGGTACTTAATCTTCACTTTATCTGGGGAAGTTTATCCTTGAGTTCAGATAAATTCGTGTCTTTAGAAGTAGTGAAGTTGATTAATTCGCCATTTTTTAAAGTGAGTCGAATTACCGTTTTACCCGAAGTTGTGTATGCTTTTCCGTATTTGAACGACCAACGCAATCCCCATCCCCCGAAATCTCTTAAAGGACGAATATCTAAAACTTCAATGGATTGAATTTCTTGAATGGGGATGAATTTTATGCTCCAAATAAAGGGTAAAAAACGATAAGAGAAGCCGTTCGTATCTAATTCCCAAGAAAGGTTAACGCTGAATAGGAGGGACAATACAAAAAATGTAATCAGGGAGGGGGGTAACCAATTTTCTATGAAGTTGTTGGAAGTATTGGGGTATAGGGCAATTAGCAGTCCAAAAAGGAGTACAGAAAAAATCAATGCGTATAAAAAATAAGAACGCATGGTATGGGTTTGCGAAATTTTCATTAGTCAAATTTACAGATTATTTTGTTTTGATGAAATGCTTTCGTATCTTTGCGACCCTTTAATAGAAATCGTCATGACAAAACGCACATACCAACCTTCGAACAGAAAGCGCAAAAACAGACATGGTTTCCGTGAGCGCATGGCAACAGCTAACGGTCGCCGTGTATTAGCTGCACGTCGTAAACGTGGCCGTCATAAATTGACCGTTTCCGACGAACAAAGTCACAAAGGTTAATTGTTTGACCAATCTCTCTTGTTATGAGTAATGCGCCGTCAGCAATGCGGTTTACATTCAGCAAGCAGGAGCGATTGAATAGCGAAAAGATTATAGCCCGGCTCTATGAGTCGGGCTTTGTTGTTTCAAAATATCCGTTACGGATTACGGCTTTGCTGTTAGAGCGGGAAGAATTACCTGAGGGGATTGTTGCTCAAGCCATGATCAACGCGTCGAAGCGAAAATTGAAAAAGGCAGTTCATCGGAATCGCATGAAACGAATTTTGCGGGAATTGTACCGACATCGAAAGCATCAATTGTATACCTTATTAGAAAAGGAGCAACTGGGATTGGCGGTGGCTGTGATTTATTCGGGTACTCATGTCGCTGAGTTTTGGGACTTAGAAAAGTCTTTTGATAAGGTTTGGCGTAAATTTTTCATGGAGTTAACCAAGCAGATTGCAGATTATAAAGAAAGTTCGGTTTTGAACAACTCCGATTCTGATAACCACGACGAATCGATTACCGCGTTTGAAGACAGTTCAGTTTTAAATAACTTCGATTCCGGCAAACTTAATAGTTCAGGCGCTGCTGGCGAGGAAAACGTCAAATCCCAAAGCTCGTATCCAGAAAATCCTGTTGGTGATT
The DNA here is from genome assembly GCA_964415065.1 of uncultured Rhizobium sp. Taxonomy (GTDB): domain Bacteria; phylum Bacteroidota; class Bacteroidia; order NS11-12g; family UBA955; genus VMCP01. The sequence continues at coordinate 770 of CAYPYX010000078.1, read as the reverse complement.
CACAGAATAGTTCGAATTCAGAAGTTAGAGTAAATCATCCGGCGAATAAACATAAAGATGTATGATGAGGTGGTTGTTTATTGGTTTAATCAAATTGTACCAAGGGGCCATATCGCCGTTGTTGCCAAACGCTTGTCGCTACACGCCCACATGTTCACAATACGGAATAGAAGCGTTTAAAAAGTACTCGTTTTTTAAGGCCTTGAAACTAACGGTGTTTCGAATAGGGCGTTGTCATCCTTGGGGTGGAAGCGGATACGATCCGTTGCCTTAAGGGAATTGGGTTTCTTAGAGGAGGTTTTTTATGGTTTTCGGGGGATGTTATTTGCATTTAATTCGTTGGATGATTAAAATTCGTCGGCGATTGTCAAAAATTGTACACAATCACTTTGTTTTTATGTGGATTATTTTCTATCTTTGCACCCCCAAAAAATAACTATTATGAGTAAAAAACAGTACGAAACTGTGATCATTTTAACACCCGTGCTCTCTGAGCAACAGATGAAAGACGCTGTTGCAGGCTACAGAGGGTTGATCACAGAAAACGGTGGGGAGATCGTTCACGAAGAGAACTGGGGTCTCACTAAATTAGCCTATCCCATCGACAAAAAAGGCACGGGTTTTTATCACTTGTTTGAGTTCAAAGCGGACCCTACATTTATCAAAACTTTAGATTTGACGTATCGTCGTGATGAGCGCATTTTGCGTTACTTGACTTTGTCATTAGACAAATGGGCGATCGAATTCAATCAAAAGAAGCGCAGTGGAGA
>CAYPYX010000077.1:0-10052 GCA_964415065.1 uncultured Rhizobium sp. | reverse complement strand
TTCCTACTTGGAAGTACATATTATTACCAGTAGCAACCAACCCGTTGTGGGAGCAGAAGTATTCCTGGAAGAAGTACACCGAAAGGATTACACAAACAGAAATGGGATAGTGCGATTTTCCAATTTGAGATCAGGGAATTATGAAGTAGAAATTTCAATTGATACATTACATGTCCATCTAAGTTTGATCACAAACCAAGTGCATCATATTGAAATTCCAACAGACAGAATTTCCCTGGGAGATGTTCGAGTAGTTGTTCATCACACAGAAAACACGTCTAACTTATTATCGCAATTGCATTCCCAAAGTCTCACCTTTTCGAATAGCAATATCACTCAAAATCTGAAATCCATCCCAATGATGAATGTGGTTTCAACAGGCCGAACTATTTCTAAACCCATGTATCAAGGAACTTCGGGCTTGAGACTTCCCCTAATGGTTCAAAGTACTCGTTTGGAGGGTCAAGCCTGGGGAACGGATCATGGTCCAGAAATTGGAGCATGGGGTAGCGAAAAAGCAGAAATAATCAAAGGAACTCAAGCAATTTCTGTTGGTGGAGATGCATGGGGTAATGCAGTAAACATTGAATTCAAACCAAAATACCACCCTTTCGAAACCGATATCAAATTTTATTCAGGATATCAATCGAATGGAAACATGGTACAGGGTGGATTAAAATGGATTCATGGTTTACAAGATGGTAATGGACATTATTTGGTCGCAAATGCTCAAAAATCAAGCGATTATAGAGTTCCCCAAGGAATTTTAAAAAATACTGCTTCAGAAGAATTTTCCTTTTACGGTGGGAATTTGGTTCAATCGCCAATAGGAAAATCTACTGTAAATTACAGTTACTACTATTTTAAATCGGGCATTTACTTAGGTTCGCACATTGGAAATATTTCTGATTTACTTTGGAATATTGAACAAGAGAATCCCACTCAATTAAGTTCAACTTCTTCCTACGAAATAGCAAAACCCTATCAACAAGGACAGCAATTGATGGTGAGTTGGAAACAGCAATACAAGAAGTTACCTAGCTTCACTTCTGTTATTTCGATGCAACAAAATCAACGAAAAGAATATGATCCTCATCGAAATCCATTGAATTCGTTTCCTCAGTTGGATGTAGTTTTAAACACAGGTCTGATCCAAGGATTCCACGAAACTCATGTTTCCGGAATTCGAATAAATTCCGGAATTTCAGCAGGTGTTCAAAAACAATCTTGGGCAGGATATTTTTTGGTTCCTGATTTTTTGGGGATGCAAGGCGCCATTTGGACCGTCATTCAACCCTTCCCCCGAAAAAAACTAAAAAACGAATGGGCCATTCGATGGGATATATTACAACGTCAAGTAACATTGCCTCGAGATGAAATCAAAGGGAACTATTTCCAAGGTTTTTCCGGTGGATATTCCAGAGAATTTTTTACCCATTCTTGGATGCATACGTTTCATATAACTCAATCATTTCGACCCCCTTCCGTTAATGAGTTGTATTCAAAAGGTGTGCACCACGGAAGTGCTGCTTTCGAAGAGGGCAATGAAAATTTAAAACCGGAATCGGGACAAAAATTGGAATGGCAAATACAAAAAACAACCTCTAAATGGCATGTGAACTTTAACTCTTTTTTACAACATTCAAATAATTATATCTTTATTAATCCTCAACCCTACCCCATTTACAGTATTCGAGGTGCTTTTCCATATTACAAATACGAATCCATGGCCGTTTGGTTTGCTGGATTCAATCTAAATACCTCAATTCAAACGCATTTAGGTGAATACGGAATAAGTTACGATTATACCTATGCACGATTGTATAAACTTCAGGCTTTTCCAACGTTAATTCCACCTCAAAAATTACGTGGATATTGGTCTTTTAGGAAGCCTGGAATGAATGCTCTAATTGAAGGCATTTTTGTACCCAAACAATCCTATTATTCTAATATTTGGGATCTTTCTTCGCCTCCTAATTCCTATTTCGTTTTGAATGCATCTTTAGGAATTATTCCACGTACAAGTCAAGCTAATTGGGAAATTAAATTATTTGTTGAAAACGCTACTCAATCCAATTATCGTGATTATTTGGATCGTTTTCGTTACTTCGTTCCACAACCAGCTCGAAACCTAGGAATTCGATTTATTTACAATTTACATCATCACCGAAAACACACTTAGTTTAATAGCTAGGTCGATTCGACATTTACAAAAAAACACATTAAAAATTATGAATAATTCAAAAAAACAACTGCTAAACGGATTCGGAAGAATTGCGTTTGTAGCCTTAGCAACCATTGCAAGTTTTACATTTTTTTCTTCATGCGAAGACGATCACAACCATCAACACGATGAGGAAGAAACAATTAATGCGGTTTATTTAAAATTCAAAAACGATAGTAATTCACTGGATTCTTTCCAGGTTTATTGGAAAGATTTAGATGGTGCTGGAGGAAATAATCCGATTTTATCCGATTCCATCCGTTTAAAAGGAAACGCTTCTTATTCAGTTTCTCTTGAATTCTATAATGAACACCTCAATCATAAAGATTTCATCAATGAAGAAATAACCAAAGAATCTACGGCACATCTGGTATGTTATTCAGTTGAACACCTTCAAACTGTTGTTTCTATGTCGATTGAAAGAACAGACAAAGACAGCAAGGGTATGGAATTGGGATTGCAATCCCTATGGAAAACCTATTTACGTGACTTCAAAGGAGATGTTCGACTAAAATTAAAACACCAACCAGGAGTGAAAACCGGGGATTGCGATCCTGGGGAAACGGATGTTGAAGTGGTATTTCCATTTATAATCGAATAAAAAAATAGAGTTCATCCACTAATTCACTTTGTACTTCTTATTTTTGTAATACGATGTCTGAAAATATTGCATTAAAATCAACCAGTTTATCCCAATTACATATTGATTTGGGAGCAAAGATGGTACCGTTTGCTGGCTACAATATGCCTGTACTTTACAAAAATCTAATTCAAGAGCATCATGCTGTAAGAAACAGCGTGGGTGTTTTTGATGTGAGTCACATGGGTGAAGTATATGTTACAGGTCCTCAAGCGTATGCTCTCGTTGAATACATCACCACCAATGATGTGAGTTCTTTGTCTGACGGACGCGTTCAATATTCGTGCATGCCCAATGATGATGGAGGAATCGTGGATGATTTGTTGGTTTACCGCTTTAATGAAGAGAAGTACCTACTGGTAATCAATGCATCCAATATTGATAAAGATGTTGCATGGATGAACAAGCAAAATGAAAAGTTTGGTGCTACCATTACCAATGCTTCCGACGAATATTCTTTATTGGCGGTACAAGGACCTAATGCCATAAACACGCTTCAAAAATTAACCACAGTTAATTTAAGTGAGATTCCTTATTACCATTTTGTAGAAGGTAATTTAGCAGGAATAAATATGATTATTTCTAACACTGGATATACTGGTGCCGGTGGATTTGAATTATACGTAAAAAACAATGAAGCGTTAGCTCTTTGGAATTCTGTTTTTGAAGCAGGACAAGAGTATCAAATAGAACCTTGTGGTTTAGGAGCCCGAGATACTTTGAGACTTGAAAAAGGATTCTGTCTTTACGGAAATGACATCAACGATACCACATCTCCAATTGAAGCAGGTTTAGGTTGGATTACCAAATTCAATCAACCGTTCCATATGAGTGATTACCATTTGAAAATCAAAGAAAACAAACCTACCAAAAAATTAGTTGGCTTTGAATTAATAGATCGCGGAATTCCTCGTCAGCATTATCCTATATGCAATGCTGAAGGTACCGTAATTGGAGAAGTTACTTCAGGAACTCAAAGCCCATCTTTAAACAAAGCTATCGGTTTAGGATATGTGTCTTCCGAATTTTCAAAAGCAGGATCTGAGATATTCGTTGAAGTACGAGGCAAATTACTTAAAGCAGTAGTTTGCAAAATCCCATTTTTATAAAAATGGGTTAGAGTTCTAAAACTGCATGAATTCATAAATTTGCACGAGAACTTAAATCTGCGAAAATTTATTAAAACAAAAAAGGGGCATTTTGCCCCTTTTTTGTTTTAATATTTCCAATTTTTTTATCCCTACATCGCCTAAATACACAACCCAATATCTAACGACTTGAGCTTCGTATTTCTAATTTTACTCTTAATCACAATTATTACCCATCATGGCGTAACGCTTCAATAGGATTTAACTTAGCCGCCTTATTCGCCGGATAAATTCCCGCTACCAAACCTACTACCACACAAACAATTAATGCTACCACCACCCAATTCCAAGGAGCAATAAAATCAGCTCCAAGAAAATGTCCGACTAAATTCCCTAATCCCAATCCAAAAATCACTCCTGCCATTCCCCCCAATTGGCATATAACTAATGCCTCTACCAAAAATTGATTTCGGATGGCTTTTTCTGTAGCTCCCAAAGACTTCCGTATTCCAATTTCTCGAGTTCGTTCGGTAACGGAAACCAACATAATGTTCATTAAACTAACTGCTGCACCTAATAGTGTAATCACCGCAATTAATGTCCCTACCGATGAAATCATGGATAAGTTCTCCTTCACATCGGCTGCAATGGAATCACTTCTAACAATGCTAAAATTATTATCTTCCGATGGTTTTAGCAATCTAACTCTCCGCATAGAAAGCAATGCATGGTTGACCTCTTCATCCAATTTCCCTACGGAATTCACCAAAACACTGATCATTATATTATTTTCTGCGTTCGTAAAATCTTGACGCGTTCTCAACAATCCTAAAAACACATTTCGGTCGCCGCCCGACATTCCTAAGCTACTGCCTTTCTTTTTTAATTCTCCAACTACTCGATAAGGCTTTCCATCTATCGTAACAGTTTTACCAATACTGACTCCAGGCTTCGCATCGGCACCATACAACAATGACACTACATCCGCACCAATAATGGCCAGTGGCAAACTCATTGAAATATCATTTGCAGTAAAATTCCTACCAGCAGCCAATTCAAAACTTGATGCTGCCATATAATCTTCATCAATTCCTAAAATTTTGATATTGGGATTGGTCTCTTTGCTCTTGTAACGAACTTTGCTATTAAAACTAGCACTAATGGAAAATGCAATCGTTGCATCTCCTTTATATAAATGCTCGAATTGCTTTGCTTGATCGTAAGTAATATTGGGTATTTCAGCAGGTGCTCCAAATCTATTCACATTCACGCGATTGGAGATATTGAAATTTTGAGAACCAAAACGACTCATTGTTTTGGTGATGGCACCACCCATGGCGTCAATTGAAGTGAGAATACCTACTAATGCAGTTATCCCAATGGCAATGATTGCCGCAGTAATTATTGCTCTAGCCTTGTGACTTTTCAAGGCAGCAAATCCCTGCCGAATATGTTCTAATATGAGTAGCACCTAGTGTTTATTTCGGAAAGGAATGTTTATTGAATTTGATTTAAAAAATCAATTTAATTAATATGAACAGAATTTTATGCAGAGAATGATTGTCCACAACCGCAGGTTTCTGAAGCATTGGGGTTATTGAATGAAAAACCACGATTAGACAATCCTGTTTCCCAATCAATTTCCATTCCAATCACATACATCACATGCGCTTTATTCATTACCATCGGAATACCCGAAAGTTCGTATTCCTTATCACCTTCTTCTTTTTTGTCGAAAGCCAATAAATAACTCATTCCAGAACATCCACCACCTTTAACTCCAATTCTTAAAACTGAATCCTCTTTCAATTCTAAATTTGCATACAAACGTTGCAACTCTTCCACCGCTTGAGATGTAAATTTTACGGGTGGCTCTTCTTTTTTAGGGGGATGTATATTCGGGTTGGATGCGTTTGGTGTTTCATTCATCACTGCATCTGATAAATTTGCATTTTCCATAAATACAAAAATACAAAATTCATTCCACTACTCCTTCTTGCAACCCTGCTTATCCGATAAACGCATTATCTTTGTCGAAAGAATTCAAATTTATGCAAGCCAACAACCAAATTTTAGAAACTGCATTGTTCATTATTGCACCTAGTTTGCTGATTATTTTAAGTATTTATTTAACCCTTAAAACAATGTCACGAAATTTGGAAAAAACATTGCGAAGTGAAATTCTACGACAAAATAACCAAGATTTTGTTAAGCTCAAATTGGCTGCATATGAACGACTAGCATTATTATTAGAGAGAACGTCTATTCCCGCGTTAATACAAAAATTCGCAAAATCCGGCACCCGTGCTTCGGAGGTTTCCCAATTGATGCTCATCTCCATAAACGAAGAATTCAATTATAATATCTCGCAACAAATTTTTGTAAGTTCACAAACTTGGGGTACCATAAAAATTGTGAAAGAACAATCCATTATGCTCATTCAACAAGTAGAGCGAACTTTACCACCAGAAACCAGTGGTGCAGAATTTTGCGTTGCACTTATTGAAGCCATTAAACAAAATGGAGAAGTACCTCATGAAAAAGGACTTCAAATGATACGTGGTGAAATGGAATTGTTATTTAATTAAAGAGATCGAATTTCAGTTGTGATTTCATACTCGTTTAGTAAATAATAATACCAAAACAAGCAGATGCCTATCACGAAAAAACACAACTAAACACGCCAAAAGCAGCTCTAACATCCCCCAAAACCAAGAAAATATTTTAATCTAAACACATGAAAAAGAACGGAAGCGGAATAGAAATCCAACCTATTTACAGTGGATCAAACAGTGAAATGCCGGGTAAATTCCCCTTTACTCGTGGAGTTCGTGAAGATATGTACCTCGGTAGATTATGGACAATGCGACAATACGCTGGATTCAGTACCGCAGAAGAAAGTAATGAACGATATCACTATTTGCTACAACAAGGCACAATGGGTTTATCTGTTGCATTTGACTTACCCACACAAATTGGATACGATTCAGACCATCCCATGAGTGAAGGTGAAGTTGGCAAAGTAGGTGTTGCAATCGACAGTTTGAAAGATATGGAAACCTTATTTAAAGGAATCCAACTTCAAGATGTAACCACGAGTATGACTATCAATTCTACTGCATCTATTTTACTTTCCATGTATGTGGCGCTGGCAAAAAAACAAGGAGCAGATTTGAGTAAAATCGGTGGTACAATTCAAAATGACATTTTAAAAGAATACGCAGCACGAGGAACATATATTTACCCAGTTCGTCCGAGTATGCGAATTATTACGGATATATTTGAATGGTGCAGTAAAGAACTACCGAAATGGAACACCATATCTATAAGTGGTTACCACATCCGAGAAGCCGGAAGTACCGCCGCACAAGAATTGGCATTCACGTTATCAAATGGTAAAGCATACGTTGAAAGTGCTTTAAAAGCAGGTCTAAATATTGATGTCTTTGGTAAACGCCTTTCATTCTTCTTTAATGCACACAATGACTTCTTTGAAGAAGTCGCAAAATTTCGCGCTGCACGTAGAATTTGGGCAAAAACCATGAAATCTTTGGGTGCAACGGACCCACAAGCAATGATGTGTCGTTTTCATACTCAAACGGGAGGTTCTACATTAACTGCGCAACAACCCGAAAACAACATTGCCCGCGTAACGATTCAAGCTTTATCGGCAGTGCTCGGAGGAACACAGAGTTTACACACGAATGGATACGACGAGGCCTTGAATCTACCCACCGAAAAAGCGGCTCGAATTGCATTGAGAACCCAGCAAATTATTGGGTTTGAAAGTGGAGTGACGCAAACAGTGGATCCGTTGGGTGGCAGTTACTATGTAGAAGAGTTGACCGACCGAATGGAAGAGGAAGTGATGAAAATCATGAATCAAATTGATCAAATGGGAGGAAGTGTTGCAGCGGTTGAAAGTGGTTGGATGCAAGAAGAAATTGCTCGTAGCAGTTATTTATATCAGCAATCCATTGAAGATCAGTCGCAAATCATTGTGGGTGTCAATAAATTCCAAACCAAAGAAACTGAAACAGCACCGTCTTTTAAAATAGACGATAGTATTCGAACTGTACAATCGGAAAAATTAAAGCAGCTCCGTGCGGAAAGAGATAATACAAAAGTGCAAGAATCACTCCAAAAATTGGAAGAAGCATGCATAAATGGATCAAATGTTATGCCTCATATTTTGGAATCCGTTGAAAACTATGCCACTCTTGGTGAAATTGCCGACACGATGCGAAAAATTTTCGGAGAATTCGGAAATGTATAGTGTAAATTTTTTTAATAATCAAGTAAAAAAAATTGGCAATTTGTGAATTTTCATAGTTTATTTACAAACTGATTGAAGTGAAATAACACCTATTGAAATTCAATCAGTTAAATAACTATTTTAACAAGTAATTAACAAATATTCAGTTTACAGTACAATATGGAAAGAAAAGCACATGAAATTGCATGGCAAGAATGCTTGGAGATTATCCGGGACAATGTCAATCCACAAAGTTTTAAGACGTGGTTTGAACCCATTAAACCGGTAAAAGTCTCAAATAAGGTTCTTACCATTCAAGTCCCCAGCCAATTTTTTTACGAGTGGTTGGAGGAGCATTATGTGCAATTGCTTCACAAAACACTTAAAAAGGTAATCGGCCCCAACGCTAAATTGGAATACTCCATCATTGTGGAAAATTCCAACCACGCCGATCACCAGCCCTTTACCATCAATCTCCCCACAGGTAATTCCTCTAAACCCGTGAACAACGAATTGGGAATGCCAATCAATCTTGAAACACCCATCAAGAACCCATTCATCATCCCAGGTTTAAAACGAATGAATATCGATAGTCAATTGAACCCTCGATATACGTTCGATAATTTTGTGGAAGGAGATTGCAACAAGTTGGCCCGTAATGCGGGATTAGCAATTGCTCAAAAACCAGGAGGAACCGCTTTTAATCCTCTAATGATCTTTGGAGGTTGTGGATTGGGTAAAACGCACCTTGCGCATGCAATCGGAAATATGATCAAACAGCAACACAAACAAAAAGTAGTTGTTTTTGTGAGTGCTGAAAAATTTATTAATCAATTCATCGATTCTGCGCGTCAGGGAAACAATAACCAATTTGTTAACTTCTACCAATATTTAGATGTATTAATTGTGGATGATGTGCAGTTTTTCTCTAAGAAAGAACGCACACAGGAAGTTTTCTTCCAAATCTTCAATCACCTGCATCAAAATGGAAAACAAATCATTTTAACCTGCGATCGCCCTCCAAAAGATTTAAAAAACATGGACGAACGCTTGTTGAGTCGATTTAAATGGGGCTTATCAGCCGATTTAACTACTCCAGATTTCGATACCCGTGTTTCTATTCTGGAAAACAAAATGTACCAAGATGGAATTACGCTTCATAAAGATGTAGTGGAATATTTGGCGCATAACATCGATACCAATGTACGCGAATTGGAAGGTGCACTGATCTCTTTGTTAGCTCAAGGTTCCCTAACGCGTAAACACTTGGATTTAAACTTGGCCAAACAGATCGTGAAGAATTTTGTAAAGAATTCTACCCGTGAAATTAGCATCGAATACATACAAAAATTGGTTTGCGATTTTTACAATATCCCTGTGGAAGCGGTTAAATCAAAAACCCGTAAACGCGAAATTGTTCAAGCCCGTCAAATTGCCATGTATTTTACCAAAGATCTTACAAAAGCTTCATTAAAGAACATTGGTATTTTCTTCGGGGGACGTGACCACAGTACGGTAATTCATGCTTGTCAAACCGTTAATGATTTGATTGAAACCGACAAAAAATTCAGACAAGACGTGGAAGAAATTGAAAAGCGTATTAAAATTAATACCTTTTAAATATCAAACACCTCATTTGAACCCAATACACATCAGTGTGTTTTTGATTCATTTCACAATAAACACAAAAGGCCGTTTCGTTAAATAAACGAAGCGGCTTTTTCTTTTTACGAAATCGCAATTTTCATAAAAACGTAACAACACGTTATAAAACACATACAAAAGGCCATTTCATGGGAATTTGTTTTTTGTATGTTAAACGATTAACAGCTATATCATATCGAG
>CAYPYX010000076.1:0-10438 GCA_964415065.1 uncultured Rhizobium sp. | reverse complement strand
TCTATCAACGATAAAGGTGCAACTATCCAGTTACAATATGGTGTTGAAGCTTTCGCTCCAACTCGTCATATCAAAAAGCAGGATAACAAACCAATGAAAGAAGATGAAGTAATGGAGTTTGAAGTTATCGAATTTAGCAAAGACTCTAAGCGCATCATCGTTTCTCATACCAACATTTGGAAAGGTGCTGAAAGAGCGAAGGCAGATCAAGACGATAAGTCTAAAGAAAAATCTCGCAAAAATGCTTCTAAAACAGTGAAGAAAATCAACCAATCATCTGAAAAAACCACTCTTGGTGATATGGATGCATTGACTGAATTGAGAGCACAATTTGAGAAAGCAGAAGGAGCTCCAGCAAAAGCAGCTAAGGCAAAAGCTGAAGCAGCAGCAGCTGAAGAAACTTCTTCAAACACCATCTCTGAATTGAAGGATTTATCAGGTGTAGGTCCTGCAATGGTAAAAAGAATGAATGCTTTAGGAATCAACTCTATTGAAGATTTGTTGGCTATCACCGACGAAAAAGCAGCAGAACTAGCAGAACAAGATGCTAAAATCTCTGTTGATCAGTGGAATAAGTGGATTTCAGAAGCTAAAGGTTAATTAACCAATAAAATTCTGTGATAAAAAGCACCGTTTTTAACGGTGCTTTTTTTGTTACCGTATTTCTGTTGTTTCTTTGTAGGAAAATGGAAGTACAACTCATTTCAGCAATCACCATCAGTTTATTGCATGGCTTTATTCCCAGCCACTGGCTTCCATTAATTGCTTTGTCAAAGTCGCGCAAATGGACCAATCGAGAATTATTTAAGTACGCCAGCATTGCGTCTATTTCACATGCACTGGGTACCTTAATTATTGGCGCAATCATTTTTTCGATAACACATTACACCTTATCCAATCCTTCACAAACACAGTCGTTTTTAACTCAAAATGAGAATTTTGAAAAAATGGGATCGGTGGTTTTATTTCTATTGGGAATTTGGTTCTTATACAAGCACTACAAACACAAACACTTTCATGTAAAGATTCAAAACGATAGCAAGTGGATTTTTGGTTCCATTATTTTCGCTATGTTTCTTTCCCCATGTATGGAAATTGTTTCCTATTTCTTTACCATGGCTCCGTTAGGATGGACGGCATTTTTTGCCCTATCTGCAGGTTATTTGATCACAACCTGGGCCTCTGTTTTAACCGGAGTATTTATCGTTCATAAAGGAATGAAGCGATTTGATTCCCACAAATGGGAGCATCAAGCGGGAATCTTTTCCAGTTTGTTGTTGATTATTTCAGCCTTGTTGATGTGGTTGTGATTTGCCCCGATTTTGATTTGCTTTCAGTACGAAAGAGTACTTCCGAAAAGCCTGCTCTCGAAAACACTTCTACCAATAACTAACAGCCTTCCCCCGAAACGAGTACTCTTTTCGAAAACCCGTCTGCCAATAATTAACAGCTTTCCTTGAAAGGAAAATCCTTCCCCAAAAACACTTGAAAAAACTAATTTTGCGAAGCGGAATTTTCAGGAGAAGCTAAGTATTTGTCTATACCGTAGTGAATAACATAGAGTAAGGGTAACAATAATATAGCCATTCCTAATTTGTATATGTAATTGATGGTTCCTACCTGCAAAACCCACGACAAAGAGTAGTTTCCCCCGAAATAAAAAGCGATAATCAGTACCACGTAACTGTCGATAAATTGACTGATCGCAGTACTTCCTGTAGCTCTTAACCATACCATTTTATTTTGAGTGCGTTCCTTGATTTTGGTAAAAATGAAGGCATCCGTAATTTGTCCCACAAGAAAAGCTACCAATGAACCTAGTATAATCATTAATCCTTGTCCAAAAACGCTGTTAAACGCATTGGTCATATCTGCAATACCTAGATTTTTAGAAGAACCAATCCAAAAATCGGCCCCTTTTAAATTCATGGCGATTCGTACCATGATAAAACTATAAATCAGCATAAAAACGGCTAAATACGATAGCTTTTTAACTCCTTTTTTTCCAAAGTATTCATTGATTATATCGGTAAGTATGAAGACAAATGGCCATAAAATAACTCCGGCAGTCATGTCCAAATTGAAAATTTGATCTCCCCATTTTAAGTTCAATGGTGCTACACCTAAGGTTTTTTCAACTGAAAATATTTTTGCACCTATAAATTCAGCAATGATAGCATTGGTTAGAAATATAAATCCCAGAACGATGAATAATTGGTTCTTTTTTTGTGGCATAATAAATGTAACAGAGTTTGGGGTTGATTGTTCAAATCTAAAATAAATTGGACACATTGTTTTCAATGTTTAAAAGGTTTTCATCCCAACCCGCGAAACTCATTAATTTTACATATTCAAACATTTTGTTAATTTCATTGTACATGAGAATCCCAATCATCCGTTTTCGCAGTATATATTCATGGTTGTTTTTTGTTGCTGTATTCAGTATTTTTAGCGATTCATGGGCTCAAGTCCCTGCCAAGCGATTTAAAAGGGTAATTGAATTGATGGATCAAGATAAATTTACCGACGCCCGTGTTTTAGCTGAAGAATTGTGTTCTGAATACCCAGATGATGCCAGATGTTTGTACACATTGGGTAACATCCAAATCCAGCTTCGAGATTTTGGTACAGCTCTGGTGAATTTAAATAAGTCGATTTCAATTGATCCTTCGTTGAAAGAAGCATATTTCAGTCGCTATATCGCAAATAAAGAAACCCGTAATTTTCAATTCGCATTGGCCGATATTAACCGCTATTTGCAATTTCATCCGGCGGATACTACTTCCCATTGGGCACGCTATAATTTGGCCATCTACATGAAGGAAAATGATGATGCCATTGCGGATGGACAATGGTTCATTGACCGAAAAATTGGTGGAGATTCCATGATTTTGAAACAATTGAAATTATTGGAAGAAGATAGTCGTTATCGCGATCAACTAAAATTATTGAATAAAGTGATTGGATCTAAAACTTCCAATCCGTGGTGGTATTATCACCGTGCTTTTGTGAATCATACCTTGGCAGAATATCAGAATTCATTGGACGATTTGGAGAAGTTTATGGTTTCAGAACCCAAATATATTCCCGCCATGAAGTTGAGATTCGACAATCATTTTTACCTCAGAAATCTACCCATTTGTGAGAAGTATATCATTGAATTAATTGATTTGGAACCCAATAATGGTTCATTTAAAGGCGATTATGGACATATTTTATTGCAAAAAGGAGATTGGGCAAAAGCCGAAAGTATATTTGATCAAGCCATACGATTAAAATCAGATAATCTGGGTTATATTTACCTAGGAAGAGCCATTGCAAAATTCAATCAAGGCGATAAAGACTTGGCTTGTTCTGATTGGGAACGCAGTTTGCTATTGGGTGAATCTGTTGCTCGTAAATATTTAACCCAATTTTGTGGGAAGTGAATAATATTTCACTTTCAAATTTCGTTTAAAACCTAAATATTATGAATTTGTTGAATCTATTTTTTGTTGTTTTTTGGGGATGTACTTGCGCATTTCCCTTTGGAGTTTCACAAAACTCGAAAGGACTAACTGCACAGGAAAACACTACTGATCATGTTTTGAGTCCCAGTTTAAGTTCAAAAAGTAGCAATATCGGGAATTCAGAGTTTACATCCCCAGAAAGAATAAACGAAATGGTGGAATTCGATTCTAGTTTTTCCGATTCTTTGACCACAATGGATAGTTCAACGATTCAAAATAGCGAAAGTGAATTTCGATACAAGAAGTATTGGAATGGGGGACAGCATTATTCCATTATACATTTAGAACAAGATTCGGTGGCATTAGAATTTCTAAATTCTGCTAATGTTCAATTTTGGAAACGCAATATTCAACTTTCAGAGGATTCATTTTTAGTGGTAAATCAAAGGAATCGTCAAGTGCTGGATGTTTTACCCAAGAAGACTGTTTTAAACATAGAAAATGGTCAAAATTTAAAATCTTTAGCCGCTATTTATAAGAATTTAAGTAAAGATTCGATTGAACCTAATGTAAAATTTGTTCGAGGCAGAAAGTCGTTTTTTAATTACGAGGGAATTGGTCCACAATTAGAACAGGGAATGCGAATTTTTGCAGAGCATGATGTAAATCCAATGATTTGCCAAATGCTACTTTTAATAGAAAGTCCGAGTAATCCTAAGGGAATTTCAGTATCAGGTGCAGCTGGACACTTTCAATTGATGCCTTCTGTAGCCAAACGATATGGATTACGAGTGATTGCTCCATACAATAAATATCACGCAGCAGATGAACGATACAATTTTTATAAATCGGCACATGTAGCGGCTCGTTTGGTAAAAGGATATTGTATTCCACAGGCAAAAATGGTGTGTAAGACGTTAAATTTGGAACCGGATTTAGATGCTTTATGGTTCAATTTATTGGTTTTACATATTTACAACGCGGGTGGCGGTACACTGAATCATGTTGCTAAAAATATTCATCGAGAATTTAAAGACGGTAATGAGTTGATAGTAACATTATGGTCGACACGAATTGGTCGATTTGGTAATAGCAGTCAGAATTATTCTCAATTATGCTTGGCGAGTTATCTGTCGTATTCTGAATTCTTGGAAAGTAAAAATTGGGTCAAAAACGATGAATTGCGCTTTTGATTGCATCAACAAGTGATTTTCTTCGATGAAAATGTGTGCTGAATAGTACACAAATACTCAGAAAATATGGAAATCATTTTCAACATCAGTATTCAAATTGTTGAATTTCTGTAAAATACCGATTCAATTTAGATAGATTTTAAATTGAATTCAATGTTAACAATTTATTTTAAAGGGATTGATTCCATTTCTATATTTGCGATGCGATAATAGATTTCGTTTCAAGACATGAATAAAAATCGTTTTAAAATTTGGGCAATAGCTTCCTTAATGGCTATAACCACCCCAACTTTTGCTCAAGATGCGCCTAATGCGGACAACGGTAAGAAGCTGTATGAGGCTAACAACTGCGGTAGCTGTCACGCTCTTGACAAAAAGATGGTGGGCCCTGCTCTAAGAGGTGTTCACGAAAGACGTTCAGAAGAATGGTTAATCCAATGGATTAGAAACAACAAGAAATTCAGGGAGAGCGGTGATCCTGATGCAAATAAATTGTATCAAGAATACGGTGGAGCTGCCATGAATATCTTCGAAAACTTGACTCCAGCTCAAGTTTTGGACATTGTTGAGTACATCAAAACAGCACCTGCTCCTTCTGCTCCTAAAACTACAGGACCCGTTGTAGATCCAAACGCTGGTGATCAGGACGATTCTTCAACCAAGTATATATTGTTGATTTTGGTTGCAGTTTTTGCAATCGTATTAATGGTATTGGCACGTGTTAAAAACACATTGAAGAGAATTGCTGCTGAGCGCGATGGTGATTCAGAAACAACCCAAAAATACGATCGTTGGTATCAGAAGTTTTTACCTGAGAAATTAGGTAAGATGAATCCTACAGTGTTGGCTATTTTCACTACGTTAGCTATCGGTTTGCCTGCATCGTATTATGGTTACAAATTCGGTAAGGACGAAATAGGCGTTCAAAAAGGATATGCTCCTACACAACCAATCGCATTCTCTCACAAATTACATGCTGGAGAACTGAAATTGGATTGTAAATACTGTCACTCAACAGTAGAGGAAAGTAAGAGTGCATCTATCCCTGCCTTGAATACGTGTATGAATTGCCATAAAGGTGTTCAATTGACTGACAAATACAACGGTGAGATTTCTCCTGAAATCAAAAAGATATACGCTGCTTTGGATTACGATCCAGAAGGTATGCCTGGTAAAGAATTTGGAAACAATCCTAAACCAATTCGTTGGGTAAGAATTCATAATTTGCCAGATCATGCATATTTCAACCACTCTCAACACGTAGTTGTAGGTAAATTGCAGTGTCAGTCTTGTCACGGTCCTATTGAGAAAATGGAAGTAGTTCAACAATGGAGTACTTTACAAATGGGATGGTGTATTGATTGTCATAGAAACACAGGAATTGATGCAGCAAACAACAACTACTACGCTGCATTGCATTCAAAAGCTCAAAAAGATTTGAAAGATAAACAAAACCACAGCCAGTACTTTGGTCCTGATGGCAAGGTGAAAATTACACCTGCTATGAACGGAGGTTTGGAATGTGCTAAGTGTCACTATTAATTATTAACAAAAGCAAAATGTCGAATAATATTAAATATTGGAAAGGTGAGGAGGAACTAAACCGCGACGCGCAGTTCCTAGCAAACCAAAAGCACGAGTTCAGCGAAGCACTTCCCTTAGAAGAAGTTCTTTCTGAAGATGGGTTTGAATTGAATTCAAATCGCCGTGATTTCCTTAAATATTTTGGTTTCAGTGTAACTGCAGTTGCATTAGCATCTTGTTACAAAACCAATGTTCGTTATGCAGTTCCTTACTTGGTAAAACCAGAAGAGGTAACACCAGGTGTAGCCAACTACTATCGTTCTACTTGTGGTGATTGTAGCGTAGGTTGTGGAGTTGAAGTAAAAGTTCGTGAAGGTCGTCCAATTAAGTTGGATGGTAGTCCTGACTCATTCGTATCCAAAGGTGGATTGTGTGCAACTGGTCAAGCATCTATTTTGTCGCTTTACGATATGGAGCGATTAGCGAATCCATTGGTTAAAGGAGCTGAACAAAAAGATTGGTCTGCAATTGATTCTGAAATCAAAGGAACTCTTGCAGCTTTGAATACTCAGGGTAAAAAGGTGGTATTGTTAACCAATACAATTCACAGTCCTTCTACGTTGAAATCCATAGAAGCATTTAAATCAGTTTATACCAATGTTGAGCACGTTAGTTACGATGCTGTATCATACAACGGGATTTTGAATGCAAATCAAGCTGATTTTGGCATGAGAGTTATTCCAAATTACCGTTTTGAAAACGCTAAAGCAATCGTTTCTTTTGGTGCTGATTTCCTAGGAACGTGGATTTCTCCTGTACAGTTTCAAAATGCATATTCTGCTCACCGTCGTCCAACGGCTGAGGGTGGAATGTCTGTTCATATCCAATTTGAAAGTAACTTGTCCATGACAGGTACAAATGCAGATCACCGTTTCCCAATGGTGGCTTCAAAAGAATTGGCTTATGTTTCAACAATGTATAACTACATCGCTAAGTCTTTAGGGTTAACTCAAATTCCGGTTCCAACGAATTCGGAATTAGCTGGTAATTCAATTGAAACTGCTGCGAAAGTTTTGTTGAATAACAAAGGTAAGGCATTGGTTATTTCTGGTAGTAACTCTGTAGAGGTTCAAAAAGTAGTAAATGCAATCAATGTATTATTAGACAGCTACACTTCTACAATTGACTTAACCAATTATTCGAAGCAATACAACGGCGATGATAATTCGGTAAATAATGCTTTCGCTGGTTTGAATAATGGTTCAATAGCAGGTGTTATTTTCTACGGTACAAATCCTGTATTTAATCATAATAAAGAGTGGTCAGCAGCAATTGCGAAGGCGAAATTCTCTGCTTCTTTTGCATCTAGCAAAGACGAAACAGCTGCAGTTTGTCAATACGTTCTTCCTGATAACCACTTCTTAGAAAGTTGGTCAGATGCAGAACCTATCAAAGGAGTGTTCCAATTCACTCAGCCAACCATTTCTAAGGTTTTCAATACGCGTCAAGCACAAGAATCTTTATTGTCTTGGGCAAATGCGTTGCCTGGAAGTGAAAACGATCCTTTCAAAAACAAACGCATACTTTCTCAAAAACAAGATGTTTCTCCGTTCTATTTATTCTTAAAATCGAATTGGGAAGCTACCTTGGGTGAAGGATTCAACAAAGCATTGGAAATGGGCTATTACCAAGCTGATGCTAATGTGTTGAATTCTTTCGCTATGCCTGCTTATGCTGGTAGTGTAGCCGCATTGGCCCCTGCAATTTCGAAAGCAGCATCTTCTACAGGAATTGATTTGGTTCTTTACCAGTCTGTGGGAATGCGCGATGGAAAGAGCGGTAACAACCCTTGGTTGTATGAAATGCCAGATCCAGTAAGTAAAGTTTGTTGGGACAACTACGTTGCTTTACCAAAAGCACTAGCGAACAAACTAGGTGTTGAGAAAGATGATACTGTTAACATTGAGGTTAATGGCGTTAAATACGAAAACGTACCTGCTTTGATCCAACCAGGACAAGCAAATAACACCGTAGGTTTAGCGGTTGGATTTGGTCACACTCATGCTGGTAAAGTAGGTGGTTCCATTGAAAATGGATTCGCCCCTGTGGGTATCAATGCTTATCGCTTTGTAAATGCTAGTCGATCTAACGTTATCAATAATGTTCAAATTACAAAAGGTGAGGAGACGTATGTATTAGCTCAAACTCAAACCCACCATAGTATTGAAGGACGTGACATTGTTAGAGAATCTAACTTTACAGAGTGGAAAAAGAATCCTAAAGCAGGTAATGAAAAAGCAGCTACTCACATTTATACTATCTGGGAAAAACAAGATTACTTGAAAGATGGTTCTCCTAACCACCGTTGGGGAATGGCTATCGATTTGAACGCTTGTACTGGATGTGGAGCTTGCGTTGTAGCTTGTTCAATTGAGAATAATGTACCTGTAGTAGGAAGAGATGAGATCCGTTTGCGTCGTGAAATGCACTGGATTCGTATCGATCGTTACTATTCATTCAGCAATACCCAAAAGGAAAAGTTCGATGGTGCAAACTACATCACTCGCGAAAAACAAATCGCAGAAGTAGATGATACCGATAAAGGCGAATTTGCTCATTGGGAAAACATTCAAGTTGTTCACCAACCTATGTTGTGTCAGCATTGTGCACAAGCGCCTTGCGAAACGGTTTGTCCAGTATTGGCTACTTCACACTCAACAGAAGGTTTGAACCAAATGACATACAACCGTTGTATCGGTACTAAATACTGCGGAAACAACTGTCCTTACAAGGTACGTCGTTTCAACTGGTTCCGTTACAACGATAACGATGCGTTTGATTTCCACTTCAACAATCCATTAGGTAAAATGGTAATCAACCCTGATGTTACTGTAAGAACTCGTGGTGTTATGGAAAAATGTTCGTTCTGTGTACAACGTATTCAAGAATCAAAATTGAAGGCGAAGCGCGAAGGAAAATCCATGAAAGAAGTTGAAGTTAAAACTGCTTGTCAGCGTACATGTCCTTCAAATGCGATTGTATTCGGTGATTTACATAATCCTGAAAGTGAAATCAGCAAGTTGTTCAAAAATGAAAGAAGCTTTAGTGTATTGGATGAATTGAACGTACAACCTTCAATCAAGTACATGACCAAGATTCGTAACACTCAAAACATTTAACCCCAAAATTACAGGAATGATACACGATTCAATAATCAGAGAACGTTTGGTAACCGGTGATAAAACCGCTGCCGACGTTACAAGAGACATCTCTCGTCCGATTTTAAACCGACCCTCCAATGCTTGGAAAGTAGGTTTTACACTGTCTGTGATTTTCTTAGCAATTTTCGTAATCAGCTTAGGATACACATTGATGACGGGTATTGGTGTTTGGAATATCAACAAATCCGTAATGTGGGGTTGGGATATCACTAACTTCGTATTCTGGGTGGGTATTGGTCACGCGGGAACTTTGATTTCTGCGGTACTATTACTTTTCCGTCAAAAATGGCGGATGTCAATTAACCGTTCCGCAGAGGCGATGACCATTTTCGCGGTTGTCTGTGCTGCCATGTTCCCAGTATTTCACATGGGACGTGTATGGGTAGGTTACTGGGCATTACCATTACCAAACGCATTTGGTTCTTTATGGACGAATTTTAACTCTCCATTGTTGTGGGACGTATTTGCGATTTCTACTTACTTCAGCGTATCTTTATTATTCTGGTACATTGGTTTGATTCCTGACATCGCAACAATTCGCGACAAGGTAAAAACCAAAGCCGCTAAATA
Organism: uncultured Rhizobium sp.; assembly: GCA_964415065.1. Taxonomy (GTDB): domain Bacteria; phylum Bacteroidota; class Bacteroidia; order NS11-12g; family UBA955; genus VMCP01. The sequence goes on along the minus strand of CAYPYX010000076.1, from coordinate 481 downwards.
TTGGTATACTTTCTTCGCAATGGGTTGGACGGGTTCTACTCGCTCTTGGGCTCGATATGAATTAGTTTCATTGATTCTAGCGGGTTTGAGTACTCCACTGGTACTTTCAGTACATACTATCGTATCAACCGACTTTGCTACCTCTGTTATTCCGGGTTGGCATACTACGATTTTCCCTCCTTACTTTGTTGCGGGTGCGATTTTCTCAGGATTCGGTATGGTTGCTACGTTGTTGGTAGTTGCTCGTAAAGTAATGAACTATGAAAACTACATTACCATAGGTCACCTAGATGCTATGACAAAAATCATCATGGTTACAGGTTCTATTGTGGGTATTGCTTATTTAACTGAGTTCTTTATCGCATGGTATTCAGGCGTAGAGTACGAACAATATGCTTTCATTAACCGTGCTTTCGGTCCTTATTGGTGGGCTTATTGGAGTATGATGAGTTGTAACTTGATTGCACCTCAGGTATTCTGG
>CAYPYX010000075.1:0-10771 GCA_964415065.1 uncultured Rhizobium sp. | reverse complement strand
AAAAGAACTTTCGAATTGTATATGAGCGTTGTGAAAACCTGGAAAATCATTTATCGGTTTTGTTTCTTATTGACCTTGTCATTAACTACGTCAAGTAAAATCAATGCGCAATTTTTAAAGGTAGTTCCAATTGAGTCCATTGCTGAAATTGAATCAGAATTCATTAAAAATCAGCATAAAGTAGTTGTACATCCATTCGCATGGTCTATAACCGATACGTTAGATTTACCTTTTTTTGAGGACTTCACTCAAAATGTTGGATATCCAGATCCAAGCAAATGGGTAGATCGTCAAGTTTGGATAAATAATTCATTTTCCACCAAACATCCTAACGCCAATGTTGCAACGTTTGATCATTTGAATTCCAAAGGAAATCCGTATCAAACTTTAAACAAAAACATTTCTGTTTTTGCCGATAGTTTAACCTCTCAACCCATTAATCTACAGTTCTATAAATTTGGTAGTAACACATTTCCGTACAAGCCTACAGATAATGTGTATTTGAGTTTCTTCTACCAAACTCAAGGTTTGGGTGACCTTCCCGAACCAGAAGATTCATTGATTTTATTTTTTAAAGGAAAAAATCACGTATGGCATCGCGTTTGGGCGGCATCTGGTACAAAAATGACACAGTTCAACGAAGTTTTTGTTCCGGTGGATCGATTTGATTTTTTCAACCCCGATTTTCAGTTTCGCTTTGTCAACTACACCAAAGCAACAGGGAATTTAAATCACTGGCATATTGATTATATTCGAATAGATCGAAATCGTACAATGGGAATAAACGATATTGAAGACGTGGGAGTTGTGTCGGCAACTTCAGGTTTGTGTTCAGATTATTCTAATGTTCCCTACAGTCATTATAAATCCAATAAAAACAGCATACGAGGCAAAGGCGCTGAATTGCGAATTCGAAACTTAAATGAAACCGTTACCGTTCAAACTCGTTATCAATTAGAAATCAAAAATGGATTTGGAAAAAAATTGTTTGAGCAAGACTTTAGTATCAGCTCTCGTAATGTTTTAGCTAAATCGGATACCACTGAGAAATTCGATACTCCATTTTTTGATACATTAACGGGTAACTCACCTAAGTTAAACTATTCTTGGATTATTGATCCGAGAAGTAACGATAATACTCCTCAAAATTATAATTCTCTCAATCAAAACAACCGATATTCACTCACACATCAGTTTATGCCTTGGTATTCTTACGACGATGGCTCTGCGGAAGGTGGATTTGGGTTGGATTATGCATTTTTAGGTAATATTCGAGGTCAATTTGCTATGGAATTCAATACCTTGCAAGACGACTCTTTGAGAGGCTTAGCCATCTACTTTACCCAAGTAAAAGAAGATGTTAGCTTTCGAAGTTTCAAACTGAGAATTTGGAAAAAGCTTTCACCTTTGGGTGGACCCGATAATCAAGATCAATTGATCTACGAATTTGCTGTAAATCGACCCGTTTACCGCGACTCATTGAATCACTTTAACTACATTTTCTTTGATAGTGTGTTGTTTTTGCCTAAAGGTCAATACTATGTAGGTTGGATTCAACAAATGCCTTATGTACTCAACGTTGGATACGACAACAATTATCGTTTCATGGGAAATGATGTGTACAATCCGCATTTATTTTACAATCTTTTGGGAAGTTGGGAACGTGCTGATTATTCCATAAAAGGTACGCCCATGATCAGAATGATGTTCGGAGATCGCGTAAATTATTCTTTTTCCACGGAAAAAATACCCGCTGTTTCAGCTCGAATTTATCCGAATCCTGCGCAAAACTTCATTAAAGTAGATTGTGGAATTTTTGAGGTGAAAAAAGTAAAAATCATGGATGCAGCTGGTCGATTGGTAAAGTCCCTTGAAAATACATCCGATATCGACATCAGCGATTTAAAACCGGGTTCGTATTACACTCGCGTGCAACTTTCAGACGGTCGCTGGGGAAGTGTTTCCTTCCAAAAAGTAAACAATCAATAAATCATTCGGAAGTATTCGTAAATTTGCTTCAATTATGATTGAAGATATTTCCGTAATCAAGTTAAAACAGCGAATTGACGCTGGTGAATCGATTAATTTATTGGATGTAAGAGAAACCTTTGAATTTGACGAATTCAATTTAAATGGCAAATTGATTCCATTGGGAGAATTACCAGGTCGTTTGGATGAAATTGAGGATTGGAAAGATCAAGAAGTCATTGTTCATTGCCGCAGTGGTAAGCGAAGCGCAACTGCACAACAATTTTTACTTCAAAGCGGATTCCAAAACGTTCGAAATCTAATTGGTGGAGTTTTGGATTGGCAAAAAGAATTTGAATAAGGATTGGTCAATCCCCATTACATGTTAATTCAATAGTTTTTAAGTTTGGAGTATTTCAAACATTCCGTGATGCAAAAAATCAGATTACCTTATTTTTTATGGTTTTTTTTCGGGGGATGTTTAATCGTAATATTCCTGAACTTTTGCACATCTTCCCAAAAAACCGGACAAAATCAATTAGATAGCTCCGACTATTTCTGGAATCTCCACGACACTGTGAATTATGTAGGAATGTCTACCTGCATGACTTGTCATGAAAATGTTCATTCCACCTTTATTCACACCGGAATGGGACAATCCTTTGATTCTGCTACACATCAGAAATCAAAAGGTACGTTTCAGAATTTTAAAACCATACCCAATACTTCGTTTCGATATACCGTTTATGATAAAAATCGGAATTTTTACTACTACCCTTTTTGGTCTAATGATTCACTTTTTATCGAGGAATTCCGAGTTGAAAACTCAGTAAAAACGCATCAACGCAAAGAGTATATTTCGTATATCATTGGAAGTGGGCAACACACAAATTCTCATTTCTGGAAAGACGGACCATTCCTTCATCAAGCTCCTTTAACTTTTTATACACAAAAAGGTATTTGGGATTTACCTCCGGGTTTCGAAGCCGTAAATACTTCTTTTGAACGTAAAATTGACATGGAATGTATGAGCTGTCATAACGGAATGCCGGAAGTCAATTCCCAATCCTTAAATATGTTCAACAAAATCCCAAAAGGAATCGATTGTGAACGTTGTCATGGACCCGGTGAATTGCATGTCAATTTGAAAAGACAGGGTATTTTAGTTGATACTTCGAAAGAAGCTGATCGCAGTATTGTTAATCCCAAAAGACTACCCTATTCTCGTCAAGTTGATATTTGCCAACGATGTCATTTACAAGGCAATAACGTTTTAAAGCCGGGAAAACTATTCAGTGATTTTCGTCCTGGTATGAAACTAAGTGACGTTTTCGAGGTGTACATGCCAAAATATGAGAACAACGATTATTTTGTGATGGCAGGACATTCGGATCGATTCCAAAAAAGTGCCTGTTTTATTGCCTCGAATCCCAAGAATAAGTTGGAATCGTACAACGCCAAAATCAATTTTACCTGCATTAATTGTCATAATCCGCATGTGAGTGTGAAGGCCACTCAAAAACAAGTTTTCAACCAAACCTGCATCGGTTGTCACCAAGAACAAAGTAAAAAAAGCAAATTGCATCAATGCAAACTGCCTACACAAAAACAAATACACGAAAACGGTTGTGTGGGCTGTCATATGCCTGCAAGTGGCACGGAGGACATTCCTCACGTAATGGTACACGATCATAAAATTCAGCGTCCGAACAATTCAAGTTCAAGGGGTGGTTCATCTGGTTTGTTAACTTCTACCTTGAATGCTTCTAATAGATCAGGTTTATCTGGAAAATCAAAATCTTCCCCAAATACATCCCCCGAAAAATCAAAAAATAACGCTGGAATTGGTACTTCTATTTCAGCGAGTAAATCAAAATCTTCCCCAAATACATCCCCCGAAACCCGGAATACAACGGAATTGAGCAAAGGGAAATTACTGGGGTTGTATTGCGTAAATAACCCATCCCCCAATCAGCTGTCGGAGATTTCTGCTTATTTGTCGTATTTCGAAAAATTTGATCCACAGCCTTTTTATTTACAAAAAGCGGAACAATTAATTAACACAACTGATTTTGATGATCAACTAATTGGAGCTTTAAATGGAGATATCGTAAAATTGGAAAAACAAATTCATTTGTTTTTTCTGAAGAGAATGTATTCGAATGTAATTCAGTTAGATGGAATCGAGGAATTAACGGAAGAACCGAATCAAAAATGGGTAGATGTTTGGACGTATTATCGGTTGGCCAAAAGTTATGATTACAGTAAAAAATTGGGTGAATCGATCGAGTATTATCGATTGGCCTACCAAAAAATGTCGCTAAATTTAGATTTTGGTGCTGAATATGCCAATGCACTTATTCGTGCAAAACGACTTGCAGAAGCTAAGGCCGTATTGAATAAGCAGCTAAGTATGGCTAAACGCCATCAATTAACCTGGCTCAATTTGGGCTCTATTTATTTTTTGGAGGGGAATTTATCGCAAGCTAAGCGACATTTCGAACAGGTAATTGTTTTAAATCCAGATAATAAAACGGCGCATTTATATCTGAGTGAACTCTATGCCAAAGTGGGTGAATCGGAAAAAAGCGCTTATCATTTGAGATTATCGAAATAGTGCTGTTTCGATTTTAGATTTTTTTCCTCAAATTTGTAGGAATGTTAGATAAATTCGGAATCGCCCAAGTGATAGCTCGTGAGTTGAAAGACGGGTATTACGTAAACTTAGGAATTGGAATCCCCACGTTGGTGGCAAATTACATTCCAGAAGGGATCGAAGTAGTTTTACAAAGCGAAAATGGTTTATTGGGAATGGGTCCATTTCCTTTTGAAGGCGAAGAAGATGCTGATTTAATCAATGCAGGAAAACAAACTATAACCATGACAAAGGGTTCGGCGGTTTTTGACAGTGCTACATCCTTTGGAATGATTCGCGCTGGGAAAGTTGACCTTACCGTATTGGGCGCCATGGAAGTAAGCGATAACGGTGATATTGCAAATTGGAAAATCCCCGGAAAAATGGTTAAAGGAATGGGCGGTGCAATGGATTTAGTAGCTTCGGCTAAAAATATCATCGTGGCTATGCAGCACACCAACAAGGCTGGTGAAAGCAAGCTTTTATCTAAATGTACATTACCCATCACGGGATTGGGTTGTGTAAAGAAAGTTGTAACTGAATTAGGGGTATTTGAAATTACTGAACGCGGTTTTGAATTGCGCGAACGCGCTCCTGGTGTTAGTATCGACGAAATTCGTTCGAAAACCGAAGGCCGTTTGGTTGTTGAAGGCGAAATTCCTGAAATTCAATTGTAAACAACCATTACCAATAGCCCGGTGGGCGTAATTCTGTGTTGTTGACGTATTACTGTTACAAAACCGAATGAGTAACATAACACACATTCATCGTCGGTTCGTAATTTTGTGTAATTTCTGAATTGAAGATACAGAAACGAATGGACCAACAACTTCCCATTCACCGATAAATCACAATTCTGAGTCCTTGAAGAATTACAGCTCGGAATTGTATTTGGAATTCTGATCTTTAGCCGACTTTTCTTTTGATTTAAACTGTTTAAGAACGAAGTACACTGCGGTAAAAATAATTACAGTGAAAATGACTTCGTACATAAAAACTTCGCTCTTGAAGGAGTCGATGGATATCTGAGTTGTATCTGGATTCACAGGTGCAAAATAACTCAATATTCCTTGAATTTTTACGTGTTTTTATCCCTCGATAAGATAAAAAAATCGTAAATTGCACGTATGTCTACATTGAGTTATATTGAATCAAATAGAGAGCGATTTTTAGAAGAATTATTTCAACTTTTGAGAATTCCAAGTATCAGTGCTGACTCTGCTTTCGCGGGGGATGTTCGCAAATGTGCTGAATCGGTAGCTGAATTTTTGACAAAAGCAGGTGCTGAAAATGTGGTACTTGAGGAAACCGCTGGATATCCTATTGTTTATGGTGAAAAAATAATCGACCCAAACCTCCCTACGGTGTTGGTTTACGGTCATTATGATGTGCAACCTTCCGTTCCCAATGAATTGTGGCATACTCCCCCATTCGAACCCACCATAAAAGATGGAAAAATCTATGCACGCGGTGCTTGCGATGACAAGGGTCAATTCTTTATGCACGTAAAAGCTTTTGAAACAATGATGCAAACTCAATCATTGACTTGCAACGTTAAGTTTATGATTGAAGGTGAAGAAGAAGTAGGTAGTTCTAATTTGGGTACTTACTGCCGTAATAACAAAGAAAAACTTAAAGCCGATGTGATTTTGATTTCCGACACGGGGATTTTAGCTAATGACATTCCTTCTATCGACGTAGGATTACGCGGTTTAAGTTATGTTGAAGTAGAAGTAACTGGTCCAAATATCGATCTTCATAGTGGTGTTTACGGAGGTGCAGTGGCTAATCCAATTAATGTATTGTGCAGTATGATAGCGAGTTTGCACGACGAAAATAGACACATCACAATACCTGGATTTTACGACGATGTATTAGAAGTATCGGTTGAGGATAGAGAATCATTAGCACGTATACCGTTTGATTTAGAGGAATATAAAAAGCATTTAGATATTGATGACGTATTGGGTGAAAAAGGTTTTTCAACAATAGAGCGCACCGGAATTCGTCCAACTTTAGATGTTAATGGTATTTGGGGAGGCTACATTGGTGAAGGTGCAAAAACCGTATTACCAAGTAAAGCCTTTGCAAAAATTTCTATGCGATTGGTACCCAATCAAAGTTCTGAAAAAATCACTGAATTGTTCCAAAAGCATTTTGAAAGTATAGCTCCTGCATCGGTGAAAGTAAAAGTGAGCCCTCATCATGGTGGTGAACCCGTACTAACTCCAACAAACAGCATTCCATTTAAAGCGGCTTCTTTGGCCATGTTAGATACATTTGGGGTTGAACCTATTGCAACTCGCGGAGGCGGAAGTATTCCCATCGTGGCTTTATTCGAAAAAGAATTGCAAACAAAAACCGTTTTGATGGGTTTTGGCTTGGATACCGATGCCATCCACAGTCCAAATGAACATTACGGAGTGTTTAATTACTTTAAAGGTATTGAAACTATTCCTCGTTTCTTCCATCATTTTGCAGAATTAAACAAGTAAAATATGGCATTGCTCGATGGTGAAGTTTACGAAGCCTATCGGCACGAGTTGCTGAATCGTTATCGCCAATTATTGCGAACTTTAGGCGATAAAGTAACCAAAGATAAAATTAAGAAAGTCCGGGAGGCATTTGATTTTGCCGCCCGGGCCCATGAAGGTACCTTTAGAAAAAGCGGTGAACCTTATATTTTTCATCCATTAGCAGTTGCTCAAATTGCTGCTGGTGAATTAGGATTGGGTTCAACTTCTGTAATTAGTGCCCTTCTCCATGATGTAGTTGAAGATACTGATATTACTTTAGAAGATATCGAACGCAGGTTTGGTCCAAAAGTATCTGAAATCATTAATGGATTAACGAAAATTTCGGTAGTTTTTGAAACGGTAGATAAGGATTCTAGTTTACAAGCAGAGAATTTTAAGAAAATGCTTCTTACTTTAGGGGAAGATTTACGCGTTATTCTTATTAAACTTTGTGATCGCTTGCACAACATGCGCACCTTGGGATCAGTTCCAGATAAAACCAAGTTGAAAATAGCATCCGAAACCCTTTACATTTACGCTCCATTAGCGCACCGTTTAGGTTTGAATGCCATAAAAACGGAAATGGAAGATTTATCCCTTAAGTTCACTGAACCTCAAACTTACCGGGATATTTCCGCGAAGATTGCTGAATCTAAGCAATCTAGACAAAGATATATTCGAGAGTTTATCGAACCGCTTAAAGCGGAATTAGAAGCCTCTGGCGTTGATATTTCCGAAATCAAAGGTCGTCCGAAAAGCATTTACTCCATTCATCGTAAAATGCTGAAACAAGGAATACCCTTTGAAGAAGTATATGATGCATTTGCCATTCGAGTTATTGTAAATGCCCCAATTCATCGAGAAAAAATTGATTGCTGGAGGGTATACAGTATTGTAACCGATCAATATCGTCCTCACGAAGGAAGATTGCGTGATTGGTTAAGCAGGCCTAAAAATAACGGTTACTCCGCACTACACACTACGGTTTTAGGTCCAAAAGGTAGATGGGTGGAAGTTCAAATTCGATCCAAAAGAATGGACGATATTGCAGAACGAGGTTTAGCTGCACACTGGAGGTATAAAGCCGAGAATCCATCCGAGAATTTAAATAAGAATTCTCAACAAGACGATGCATTCGACAATTGGTTGAATTCTGTCAAGGAAACCTTAGAAAACAATGATTTATCGGCATTGGATCTGGTTAACGAATTTAAAAGCACGTTATTGGGTGAAGATATTTACGTTTTTACACCAAAAGGCGATGTTAAAGCACTCCCAATAGGATCGGTTGCCTTGGATTTTGGATTCAATATTCATACAGAAGTGGGACTTAAAACCATTGGGGCTAAAGTTAACGGCAAATTAGTACCCATTAGTTACACATTAAAAAATGGGGATATTGTAGAAGTATTAACCACCCAAAAGCCTAGAGCTACTGAAAGTTGGTTGGAAATGGTTAAAACTGCGCGAGCTAAATCAAAAATTCGCGAGTTTTTAAGGGATGAAAAAACCAAGTTATCAGGACAAGGTCGGAACATCATGGCGCGTTTATTTCAAAAACACGGTTTGAATTTTACCGATAATCCTATTAAAACCATTACAAAATATTATAAATACAATTCTCCCAATGAATTCTTTAATGCAGTAGCTCAAGGTAAAATTCGAATGACCAAAGAGTTGTTGCTCGACATCTTGGCCAAAAAAGCTCCTTCTAACGAATCTAAAGATTTAGAGACCAAAGAAAAGAAAAAGTCTGCAGGACAAATTGTTTTCGGTGAAGATTACGAACTACCCTATTCGCTTGCTAAATGCTGTAACCCTCTTCCGGGAGAATCCATTTTTGGATTTGTAACTGTGGGTGATGGTGTAAAAATCCACAGAACTACATGCCCGAACGCTTCAAAATTGATGAGTCAATATGGCTATCGCATCATTCCTGCTAGTTGGCAAACTCAATACAAGAATGCATTCGATGTTAAATTATCGGTTCGCGGTATCGACGATGTTGGTATAGTTAGTAAAATAGCGGATATCATATCAAAAGATATGGAAGTAAATATGAAAAGTATCAATATACGAGCCAATGACGATGGCACCTTTGGTGGTATCATTGAAGTAATGGTTAATACTTCTCAAGATTTGGATCTATTGGTTCATAAAATTAAATCTACGCACAAATACATTGAGGTTTCACGAATTGACGAAACAGTTGAGTAAGAAGTATAAAAGAAAAAGAGGCCCTAAAGCCTCTTTTTCTTTTATACTAAATGATAGTAATTCTGATTAACCTTCTAATGCGGCAACACCACCAACGATCTCGGAAATTTCACGAGTAATCGCAGCCTGACGTGCCTGGTTATACGCTAATTTCAGCGCGCTTAACAATTCTCCAGCGTTTTCTGTCGCTTTATCCATTGCAACCATTCTCGCTCCATGTTCAGAAGCTAAAGAATCCAAAATCGAACGGTACAATTGAGTCTTCAAACTACGTGGTATTAAATCTTCCAAAATCTCCACTTTACCAGGTTCGAATAAAAACTCATGATTTTGAGAATCTTCTTGTTTTGAACCTGCAACGGGTAATAAAGTTTCGTTTGTTAAAATTTGAGTAGCAGCATTTTTAAATTGATTGTAGATTACTTCTACTTTGTCAATTTCATTTGAGCGGAATCGTTGAATCAACGTTTCTGCAAAATCAAATGCATTCTGTGCATTCAAATCCAACAACAAACCTTGGTAAGATGTATTTACATTGTAACCCAAACGCTTCAACGTTTCTGCACCTTTCTTTCCGATACAAATGATGTCAACATTTCCTGATTGTACCAGTGAACGATAATCATTTTCTAGAAGTGCGCGTGTTCTTTTGACAACGTTTGAATTAAATGCTCCACACAAACCACGATCAGAAGTAATTACCACAAGAGCAACTTTCTTAAGATCTCTGGAGTTAAAGTAAACCGCTAAACGCTCGTCGTCGGCACTATCTTGCAAATTAGACATAATGCCTTGAAGTTTCATTGCATACGGACGCATGCGAACGATAGCTTCTGTAGCCTTACGTAATTTTGTAGCACTCACCAATTTCATTGCTTTGGTGATTTGCTGCGTGCTGACGGTCGATGAAATTCGAGCCCGGATTTCCTTTTGATTTGACATGGTTAAATTTAAGCGGCGTAATTCTTAGCTATTTCTGCACCAACAGATTCCAATACAGAAGTAACAGAATCGTCAATTTTACCTGCCTTTAATTGATTCAATACATCTTTATGCTTAGCATTCATGTAATCAACAAAAGCAACTTCAAATTCACGAACTTTATTTACAGGGATAGAACGCAATAAGTTCTTAGTTCCCAAGTAAATCATCGCAATTTGATTTTCAACGGTTTGAGGACTGAATTGAGCTTGTTTCAACAATTCTACGTTACGAGCTCCTTTATCCAATACGTTTTTAGTTGCAGCATCCAAATCCGAACCGAATTTAGCAAATGCTTCCAACTCTCTGTATTGAGCTTGGTCAAGTTTCAACGTACCAGCAACTTTCTTCATTGACTTGATTTGAGCGTTACCACCCACACGACTCACAGAGATACCTACGTTAATCGCAGGACGAATACCTGAGTTAAACAAGTTTGATTCCAAGAAAATCT
>CAYPYX010000074.1:0-10996 GCA_964415065.1 uncultured Rhizobium sp. | reverse complement strand
TTTTTGCATTTTTCCGTAATCCAACGATCCGACTTTACGATTTTTTCATAAAAATCACATTTTGCTTCATTTATTTTTGAATTACTTTTGATCCCGATATTTATAATATTCAATACAGATCAAACATCATTCATTATATGAGTCGAAAATTACTTTTAAAAACTCTGAGCGTTCTTATCCTATTGAGTTCCGCATTTAATCTATCCCAAGCTCAACAGCAATTCCAAACAGTTTCTGGAACTGTTGTTGATAAGGAAACACAAATACCAATTGAAAACGCTGCCATTACTATTATATGGGAGTCTAATAAAGATTCAATTCGTAAAACCAACACCAATGCCAAAGGAGAATTCTCCCTGAGTAAAATCTGGTGGGGACGAAACGAAGTATCTATAAATGCCAAAGGATACACCGAAAAGTTTATGAGTGGTATCATCGTAACCTCAGGTAAACAATTAGTTCTCAATGTGGAACTCGATGCCCAAATCAATCAGGAAATCGACAAAATAAACGAAGTAAAAATCACTGCTAAAAAATCCCACGAAACCAACAACGATGGTGCCCTTATTTCTGCACGACTATTTACTGTTGAGGAAACCGATCGTTTTGCTGGTAGCCGAGGCGACCCAGCGCGTATGGCCTCCAACTTTGCAGGGGTGCAAGGTGCTGATGATTCCCGAAACGACATCGTAGTTCGCGGAAACTCTCCTGCTGGTATTCTTTGGAGAATCGAGGGAATCGATATACCCAACCCCAATCACTTTGCTATTCCAGGAACAACAGGCGGATCTGTTTCCATTATTAACAACAAAATCCTCGCTAATTCCGACTTTTTCACGGGTGCATTTCCTGCTGAATACGGAAATGGTATTTCAGGTGCTTTTGATTTGAAATTGCGAGCAGGAAATACCAAACGACATGAAGTGAGTACACAATTCGGTATATTAGGTTGGGATGGATTGTTTGAAGGTCCCCTAAATAAAAAAGGCGCTTCGTATCTGATAACGTATCGCTACTCCACTTTGTCCATGTTAAGTGCGTTAAAAGTTCCCATCGGAACAGACGCTGTTCCTAACTATCAGGACGCATCTTTTCACTTCAAATTTCCATTAAAAAACAATGCGAAATTGTCCTTTTTCGGAATAGGTGGTATCAGTAAAATTGATATACTTATTTCTGATAAACTGGAGTCGAGTCGGAACTTATACGGCGATAATGACCGCGACCAATATTTTGGATCTAGAATGGGAGTCGTAGGTGCGGCTTATCAGAAACCAATTTCAAATAAAGCTTACTTTAAAATTGTAGCCAGTTATAATCATCAAAGTGTAAATGCCAATCATTCGCTGGTTTTCAGAACGGTATTAGACACATTCGAACGAGATGGAGAAACTTTTAACCGTTTCAGAAACGATTCATTGGTTCCGAACTTAGATTACTTATTCCGCACCCAGTCCATTGGCTCTCATGCTTTCATAAATTATGCAATCAACTCATCTACTACTTTAAAATATGGATTGCAGTACACACATTATATGTACACCTTCTTTGATTCTGCTCGTAATTTGAATCCCACACTCTCCAATTATTGGACGTGGTCAGTACGATGGAATGCACAGGGTACAGGAGATATGTTTTTGCCATATGTGCAAATTAAAAATCGTTGGTCGCGCAGTTTAACTACGGTTTTGGGCGTCCAATCACAAATATTCCGAATCGCCTATAATCCTTATAATTCTTCTTTCGGGGGAAGTCCAGAATCGCACTGGTCACAAGCTTGGATTTTACCGAGATTCTCTGCTCGCTATCAATTAGACAAACGCAATTCATTCAACTTTGGTACGGGTATACACGCTCAAAACCAATCAGCATATATTTATTTTTATAACAAACCCGATCAAATTCAACCCCACAATCTAGATATGGGATTAACCAAATCGGCTCACTATATCCTTGGATGGGATCATCAGTTAGGCAAAGCGAGTCGCATCAAAGTAGAAACCTATTACCAAAATTTATGGGATATTCCTATTGAAAAAATAAATCCACTCACGGGTAAAGGCTCATCATTCAGTTTGGCTAATACAGGTTCTGGTTTTAGTCGATTCTTTCCTGGGGATTTATACAACGAAGGAGTTGGTTACAACTACGGCTTGGAATTAACCGTAGAAAAATTCTTCTCTAAAGGTTTTTACTATCTGTTTTCGGGAAGTGTTTTCGATGCTGAATACAAAGGAAGTGATGGAATATGGAGAAACAGCGACTTCAACACGGATTACGCTATGAATGCTCTAATTGCCAAGGAGTTTACCGTAAAGAAAAACCATTTGATTAACATTGGAGGCAAGGCAACATTTGCTGGAGCCCGCAGATTCTCCCCCATTGATTCGGCCGCTTCCGTAAACAACCGAGAATACGTAGAATTGGATGCCCAGAAAAATACTCAGCGATTCGACAAACCCTATATGCGTTTTGATTTGCGGATTAGTTACCGAATCAATTCCAAAAAGGTGTCGCACGAAATTGCTTTCGACTTCATTAACATTACAAATAATAAGAACATTTTAAATTACACCTACATTAATGAACCGCCTTATCGAAGAGTTTCATATCAATTAGGTTTGTTGCCATTGTTTTATTATAAAATGGATTTTGCCTTGTAAACATGATTAAATTATCTGAATAAATATGCGTAAATAGCTGAGTAAACTACAATGAATTATACCAATAAGCTTATATATTTCTCGTAGTGATCATCCCAAGCGTATTTAGATTAAATACCTATTTCCGATTATGGATTTCCCAAAATAATTAGAAGAAGTTCAGAATAATAAAATCGTTTCCGATTGAATCTAAAAAACTGCACGTTCAACATTGTCTATTCAACAATACATGTGCAAAACCCCGAACTCAGGTTCGGGGTTTACTTTTTAATTTCGTAGCTATGAGAAAACTGTGGTATTTGTCGGTGGTATCGTTGATATTGTTTTCATGCGTAAGCAAAAAACAATACCAAGCGTTGCAAGGCACTTTGGATTCAACCCGTACAATATGCAAATTGAACGAAAACATTTGCACACATACTAAGGATTCATTGATTACGCTGATCAAATTTCATGAAGTTAATTTGGAAAACCAGCGTTTGAAAATATCCGCATTGCGCGATAGTATTCAAATCTGTGGAAATGAACTAGAAGAAAATAAAAACTACATAAAAAGTCTTGGTGAAGACATCAACGAGAAGCAAAGAAGACTTTTCAAAGAGATTGACGAGAAAAACAAAGCCATTCAAAATAAAGAATTGCAGCTCAACGATGCACTTGCACAAGCTGAAAAAGAGCGCTTACGTTTAGAAACATTGCGCAAACAACTGGAATCAGTGTCTCAACGGGTAAAAGAACTAGAAGCAGAACTTCGCCGTAAAGACAGTGCTGTACTTTTACTGAAAGAAGCCATCATGAAGGCGCTTGCTGGATTTGAAGAACTGGATGTTAAAGTAGAATATCGCAATGGTAAAGTATATGTAATTCTACCCGAAAAGCTGTTGTTCAAAAGCGGGAGTACAACAGTTGATGCAAAAGGAGTAGAAGCTTTAAATCAAATTTCTGCTGCCTTGGTTAAACAAAAAGACGTGCAGGTGGGTGTAGAAGGCCATACGGATAACGTCCCCATGAACAGCGAAAAAATCAAAGACAATTGGGATTTAAGTGTACTGAGAGCAACCAGTATTTCTAAAATAATGATTCAGCAAGGCATTACACCAAAGCGCATTACTGCAATGGGCAGAGGTGAAACCATGCCCGTAGCAAGTAACGATACTCCCGAAGGAAGAGCGAAAAACCGTCGTACAGAAATTATCTTAACTCCTCAGTTGGATAAAATTCTGGAAATTCTAAATAACTAAATCTGTTTCTTGGCCATCATTATTGCATACATAGAGAGCCACAAAAACAAGCTCATTGACGAATTGTGTGCAGATTATGTAAAGAAAACTCAAGGCAGTTTCGCTATGAAACTCCTCAAATTAGAGTCCTCAAAAGTCACAATTCCTGAAAAACAACAGGAGCTAGAAACACAATCGTTATTGAGTAAGTTAAAACCCGGTGATAAACTTATTCTATGCGATGAGACTGGAAATAGCTATAGTTCTCCCGCATTTTCCAAGTTTCTTTCAAAACAACTTTCGGAATCTCGGGGGAATATTTTCATAGCTATTGGTGGAGCCTACGGATTCAGTCGCAGCATATTAGAACAATACCCCAAAATTAAAATGAGTGATTTTGTATTCCCTCATCAAATTGCACGGTTGGTATTAGTAGAGCAGGTTTATCGCGCATATCAAATCGACAAAGGAACCGGTTATCATCACTAACCTCCGCAAAACCATGTGGCAATTTTGCGGAAACTGCAAAACTAGTCTGGTACAACCCATGTAACCGCCACAAACCGCAAAACCATGCGGCAATTTTGCGGAAATTGCAAAACTTGGAGGGTTGTAATTCCTGGGAAGGAAAGTGAATTTCAATTGCTATACGTATCTTTGCGGTTATGAAAATTGAAGATGGAATTATTGCTGTCATCTCGCAAGCACTAACAGAATTATACGCTGTTTCTTCAAGCGAAATGCCGGAAATTAAATTGGAAAAAACAAAGCCCATTTTTGAGGGTGATTACACATTTGTTGTTTTTCCAGTTGTCCGATCTTCAAAAAAATCTCCCGAAGAAACTGCAAATGATATCGGTAACTTTATCTTGAAACACACGACCCAAGTCGCTTCATTTAATGTAATCAAGGGATTTTTGAATTTAGTAGTAAATTCATCCGAATGGATACATTCTACTACTCAGTTTGATTCATTTGTAGGAAAAAATCTTAAACCGAAGAACCAAAAAGTGATGGTGGAATATTCCTCCCCCAACACCAACAAACCCTTGCATTTAGGGCATATTCGGAATAATCTTTTGGGATACAGTTTATCGCAATTACTATCCAAAGCTGGATACGAAGTGATTATGGCTAACCTGATCAATGATCGGGGTATTCACATTTGCAAGAGCATGTTGGCTTGGCAGCGATTTGGAAATGGTGAAACACCCCAAACAACTGGATTAAAAGGCGATCACTTGGTGGGTAAATATTACGTGGTATTCGAAAATAAAATCCGCGAACAAACTTCCCCCGAAATAGAAAAAGCGTTACAAGGACATTGGAGTTCATCGGAGCCCAACATTCAAAAACGTTACGAAGATGCATTAACCAAACTGCAAGCCGCAAAAGACGATAAACAAATTGCTAAACTGCAAGACGATATTAAGGAATTGGTGCGCAATCAATCTGAATTAATGCTCGCTTGCCAAGCCATGCTTAGGGATTGGGAAGCAGGAAATTCAGAAGTTCTGGCTCTTTGGAATACCATGAACGGATGGGTATATGAAGGATTTGAATCTACTTACAATCGTTTGGGAGTTAAGTTTGATCAATACTACTACGAAAGCAATACCTATAAATTAGGAAAAGATATCGTACAGGAAGGATTGCAAAATGGTGTCTTTTTTCAAAAAGAAGATGGTTCAGTTTGGATTGATTTAAGTTCAGAAGGTTTAGATGAAAAATTAGTTCAACGAGGAGATGGGACTTCGGTTTACATTACCCAAGACATGGGTACTGCCGACTTAAAAGCTAATCAATTTGGGCTAAACAAGAGCATTTATGTTGTAGGGAATGAACAAGATTACCATTTTAAAGTTCTGTTTTTAATTATGCAGAAACTTGGTCGAAGTTATGCTCCAGGAATGTATCACGCCAGCTACGGAATGGTGGATCTACCAACAGGCAAAATGAAAAGTCGTGAAGGAACGGTAGTAGATGCAGATGATTTGTTGGAAGAAATGTACCAAACTGCTAAGTCTAAAACCGAAGAGTTAGGTAAAACAGATGGTATGGAAGAAGCAGAACTACATAATTTATATCATCGTTTGTCTTTAGCTGCTTTGAAATTCTTTATCCTGAAAGTGGATCCTAAAAAGAGAATGCTTTTCAATCCAGAAGAAAGTATTGATTTCCAAGGCGACACAGGACCGTTTGTTATGTATACCTACACCCGAATTCGAAGTATTTTGAGGCAAGCCGAAAATTGGCAACGCCCTACTGAAAACGTTTCTGTTGACATGACATTGTCATCGGGTGAAGTTCAAGTAATTAAGTTGCTTAATGAATACGAAACCACCATTGAAAATGCTGCACGCGAGTACAACCCTGCTGCTATTTGCCAATATGCGTTGGATTTGGCTAAGGCCTATAACCGCCTTTACAATGAAGTAAGTATTCTTAAAGAATCCAATGAAAGCATTAAAAAATTCCGTTTGGAACTTGCAGATTCAACAGCAACTTGTTTGAAATCAATTCTATCGATTTTAGGTATTGAAGTTGTGGAACGCATGTAACAGGGTAGAATTACAGAAAGGAGATTTCCGGTCTTAAATCGGATTAAAACTACTCACTATAACTTAATCAATAAGTAATTCGACGAATTATTCACTTGTAAACGGGTTGCCAAAAAGATAGATTTAAATCAATCTTCAACTACAATTTTGGAGGCCCAATCTCCTACTTGCAATTGATAAACTCCACTGGGTAGAAAATTTGGAATGATGTCCGATTGCAATGGAATAGTTCGTCCTAAAGCATCTACTAATTGAATTTTAATTTCGGTGATATTTTGAATTGGATAGGCGAAACCATCAGCTGTATGATTTGAATTATCCGAACGGTTGGAACTTACATTCAGATATGCAATCTGATCCAAAATTTTCAGCGATTCCCCTTTCTTAACAGGATTCGAGAATCGTAATACCATCTTATTTATCTGATTTAAATCTGCAGAATTACAGGTTAATTGATTGATTTTTTCCCAAATATCCGAACCCAATGAAAAATTCACCAACGCCGTTTTGCTATCTGGAGCTTCGCCCATTCGGATCCAAACCAAATTCTGTGATGGTGAAACCTGTATTTGTTGACCATCTTTTCCGAGCGCCATGATTAAATCTGAAGGACCACCCACCATGCAGTCACCGTTGAACCGCAATTGAGATTGTGGTATCATGAATTTATCCTTTCCATTGAGCCAAGTTAAAAATCCATATGAAGGATTCAATACTTGTGAAGAATTGACCATTTGAGCATAGTAAGCAGCGGGAATAATCTGATTGTTTCCCCACTTACCTTGGTTAAGCAAAAGCAGTCCGAATCGTGCAAAATTTCTGGGAGTAGAAACCGCTACATTGTTCAATCCCATTTTAACATATGCCACTTTTAATCCTGTAGTTAATGTAAATTCATTAAGAATAACTTGATTTAGGGTCTTTCCACTAGAATTGGAAATAACTTTATCTAACAATGTATATGGTGCATTGTGATACGCCCAACGCTTTCCAACCGGTGCTTTATATACCAGACATGATGGGTCTGTGCAATCTGCAGTACTTGGAGCATCATCCAATCCCGATGTCATGGTAAGTTGATGCCAAATTGTAATCGAATCTTCTTGCGTTTTTTGTAGGGATGTCCAGCCCGAACCTAAGTACTTACTACTGGGCTCTGTTAAACTCAATTTCCCTTGCCCCTGAAGCACTCCCACCACCGCTGATGTGAGTGTTTTCCCAGCGGAAGCCCAGTACCACAGACTATCTTGTGTAAAATTGTCGAAATACTTTTCGAGCACAATTTTGCCGTCTTTGATCAAAATAAATGCCTTAGAATTTTTAGAATCCAACAACTGATATAGGCTGTCGATTCGATCCTTGCAATATCCAAAACGCTGGGGACTCAATGTGTCCCACTGATTACCTGATAATGGTGGAAAGTATTGTGCTTTTGCCTGGAAAAACATCCCCAGAAAAAAGAGAAATACAGATAAACGCATGTGTATTAGACGTTAAAGTGGGAATAAAGTTTAAATTATTTTATCCGATCCGGATTTTCTTTTAAAAACTGATCCCAACCCCCGTTTTTTTTGGAACTTTTGGTTTTAAAACCGGAAGAATTAGTACTTTGCGTGGTTCCGAAACTTCGGGGCTGAAACTGATAAACGTGACATAAAGCGGCCGCCAAACCGTCGGAAGCATCCATAGTTTCGGGCTGTGTTTCAAATACAAATTGAGCATGAAGCATGGCTAAAACTTGCTCTTTGGAGGCATTTCCATTTCCACAGATGGATTGTTTGATTTTTCGGGGGACGTATTCAAAGACGGGTTTTTGTCGCGAGATTGCCGCCGCGATAGCAACTCCTTGTGCCCGTCCTAACTTCAGCATACTTTGAACGTTTTTACCAAAAAACGGAGCTTCGATAGCCACTTCGGTTACTTCAAAACCATCGATAAGGCCAGCAATTCGTTCAAAAATGTGAAACAATTTTTCTCCGTGGTCGGTGATTTTACTCAAACGTACAACTCCAAGACTGAGCAACTCGATATTTTGTCGTTCGCCAATACGAATGATTCCATACCCCAACAAATTGGTACCTGGATCAATACCTAAAACCACCCGTGATTTTTCCACTGTACAAAGATGAACTTTTTACCCTAAAGTATTTGGTAATTTTTATTTTAAAACTCGACAAACATCCCCCAAAAACAGAGGAAAATAGTAATTAATTCACGATATTTGCAAAAACCAATCTATAAACTATGGCTTTTGATATTGAAGTAATTAAATCGGTGTACGCTAGAATGCCCGAACGTGTTGAGGCAGCTCGTAAGATGTTAGGTAGACCCCTTACGTTGTCAGAGAAAATCTTATTTAATCACCTTTGGGATGGAGCAGCTCCTCAAAACTACAAAAGAGGTGCTGATTACGTAGATTTTGCACCTGACCGCGTTGCGATGCAAGACGCAACTGCTCAAATGGCATTGTTGCAGTTCATGCAAGCTGGAAGAGCTAAAGTTGCTGTACCCAGTACCGTTCATTGCGACCATTTAATTACGGCTCAAAACGGTGCTGATACCGATTTGCAAGTAGCCAATACTGAAAGCAAAGAAGTCTATGACTTTTTGGCTTCTGTATCAAATAAATATGGAATTGGATTCTGGAAACCTGGAGCAGGTATTATTCACCAAGTAGTTTTAGAAAACTACGCATTCCCCGGTGGAATGATGATTGGAACCGACTCACACACAGTAAATGCCGGCGGTTTAGGTATGGTGGCTATTGGTGTTGGTGGAGCAGATGCTTGCGACGTTATGGCGGGTCTTCCTTGGGAACTAAAATGGCCAAAATTGATCGGTGTAAAATTGACCGGTAAATTAAACGGTTGGACTGCTCCTAAAGATGTAATCTTGAAAGTGGCTGGTTTATTGACCGTTAAAGGTGGAACCGGTGCCATTGTTGAATATTTTGGCGAAGGTGCTATCAATATGAGTTGTACTGGTAAAGGTACCATTTGTAATATGGGTGCTGAAATTGGAGCTACTACTTCTACCTTTGGTTACGATGATAGCATGGCTCGTTACTTGAGTGCTACTGGCCGCGCAGATGTTGCTGAATTAGCTAACCAAGTTCGCGAACACCTAACCGCAGATCCAGAAGTTTACAACAACCCTAACGATTACTTCGATCAAGTAATTGAAATTGATTTAAATACATTAGAACCACATTTGAATGGTCCATTTACTCCAGATTTGGCTACTCCTATCTCTAAAATGAAAGAGATGGCAGCTGAACACGGATGGCCAACTCGCGTTGAAGTAGGTTTGATTGGTAGCTGTACCAACTCTTCATACGAAGATATTTCTAGAGCAGTTAGCTTGGCAAAACAAGTTGCTGATAAGAACTTGAAAACCAAAGCAGAATTTACAATCACACCTGGTTCTGAGCAAGTGCGCTACACCATTGAGCGCGATGGTTTCTTAGAAATTTTCGACCAAATTGGTGCTAAAGTATTCGCAAATGCTTGCGGACCTTGCATTGGTATGTGGAATCGTTTAGGAGCTGAAAAACAAGAAAAAAACACCATCGTTCATTCGTTTAACAGAAACTTTGCTAAACGTGCTGATGGAAATCCAAATACCTACGCTTTTGTGGGATCTCCAGAATTGGTTACAGCGTTAGCCATTGCAGGTGATTTGACCTTCAATCCCCTAACCGACACATTAATTAACGAAAATGGGGAAGCCGTTAAGTTAGATCCTCCAACGGGTGATGAATTACCAACCAAAGGTTTTGCCGTTGAAGACGCTGGTTACATTGCACCTGCGGAAGATGGAAGCGGAGTAAAAGTAAACGTTAGCCCTGAAAGCAACCGTTTGCAACTTTTGGATCCATTTGCTGCTTGGGAAGGAAGCGACTTGAAAGGATTAAAATTATTGATCAAAGCAAAAGGAAAATGCACTACGGATCACATTTCTATGGCTGGTCCTTGGTTGAAGTTCCGTGGTCACTTAGATAACATTTCCAACAATATGTTGATCGGCGCTGTGAATTTCTTCAATGAAAAAACCAACGAAGTGAAAAACCAGTTGACAGGCAACTACGAAGCAGTTCCAGCTACACAACGTGCTTACAAAGCCGCAGGCATTGGAAGTATTGTAGTAGGTGATGAAAACTATGGTGAAGGTTCTAGTCGCGAACATGCTGCTATGGAGCCTCGTCATTTGGGAGTAAGAGCCGTTTTGGTAAAATCATTTGCACGTATTCACGAAACCAACTTGAAAAAGCAAGGTATGTTGGCATTGACTTTCGCAGATAAAGCGGACTATGATAAAATCCAAGAGAACGATACCATCGATATCATTGGATTGACTGAATTTGCTCCAGACAAATCATTGCAATTGGTATTGAACCACGACAATGGAACGTCTGAAACCATCACAGTGAACCACAGTTACAATGCTCAACAAATCGAGTGGTTTAAGGAAGGTGGCGCATTGAACATCATTCGCAAATCGGTTAAATAAGAAGTTAACCCTTCCGAATCACCTGATATTTAATCCCCGAGGG
>CAYPYX010000073.1:0-11284 GCA_964415065.1 uncultured Rhizobium sp. | reverse complement strand
ACGTTGACTATTCTTTGTTCTTATTCGGGTAATACGGAAGAGACATTGAATATGTATGCAGAATCCACTGAACGTGGTTGCGACATCATTTGTATGGCAGCTGGAGGCAAGTTGATGGTGTTAGCTCAGGCGGCAAATATTACAACTTATACTATTGCGACTGGATATCAACCCAGAATGACCTTGGGATTTGCTTTAGGGAATTTGGTTATGATTTTAGGTGAGTTGATCGGCAAAGATATGTCATCAACCATTAAAGGTTTGGAAGATAAATTCAGAAACCATGAAGTAGCCATTCAACGTGCAAAAGAGATGCATGCTTATTTCGCAGAAACGATTCGTAATAAGTTCGTTGTGGTAACGGATATGGCTTACGAGGCGGTTGGAATTCGTTTTTGTCAGCAAATTCAAGAAAACGGTAAGGGCGAAGGATTCGTTTCGGTTTTGCCTGAAGCGAATCATAACATGATTGAAAGTTACTATGAAAAGCACGACACGAATTTCATTTTATTAAACAGTGGAAGTAACGATCGAGTTACCAAGCGTTTTGATTTCGTTAAAGGAGTATTGTCCAAATTGGGCAATAAAGTATATGAATATCCGGTACAAGACGCTTCATTGGATTCTATGTTTGAAGTAATTCATGCAACGGATTGGTTGAGTATATGGGCATCCGACGACAAGAAGGTGAACAACATGGAGGTGGGAATCATCATGGAATTGAAGGGTTTTTTAAGTAATAATTGATTTGTTGTAATTCAATTAATAGAAGACAAAATTCGTTTACTTGAAGAATTGCATCAACTGAAGAATTACAAACAATAATTTCAAAAAATAATTTCTTAAAAAGGCCACCCAAACGGGTGGCCTTTTTAGTTTATGTTGTGGGGATTGGTTAAAATTGTGGTGGAATAGAATGAAGGTAACATTTCTTGGTACAGGTACCTCTCAAGGTGTGCCACCCATCGGGTGTAAATCGCCTGTGTGTTTGAGCGATAATCCCAAAGACAAACGATTAAGAGCTAGTGTTATGATCGAAGTCAATGGCAAGAGATTGATTATCGATACAGGACCGGATTTCAGATACCAAATGATTCGTGCTGGCGTTGATGATATTGATGCCATTCTATTTACTCATGAACATCGTGATCATACTGCTGGTCTAGACGATATTCGTCCTTTTAACTTTTTCAACAATAAACGAATTCCCGTTTATCTCCATCAACGTGTTTATGATTCGCTCAAACAACAGTTTAGTTACATTTTTGCGGATTTAAAATATCCAGGTATTCCAGAAATTGATTTTCATTTAATCGAAAATGCACCATTTAAATTGGATGAACTAGATATCATTCCCATTGAAGTTCTGCATTATAAACTTCCCGTTTTAGGATTTAGAATTCATGATTTTGCCTACATTACAGATGCAAATTTCATTGACAGGATCGAATTAGATAAATTGAAAGGAGTGAAGTATTTAGTGTTAAATGCTTTAAGGCGTGAACCCCATATTTCCCATTATACTCTGGAGGAAGCTACACAATTAGCACTTACCATTGGAGCAGAGCATACCTATTTTACACACATGAGTCACCAAATTGGATTTCATGATGAAGTGTGCAACGAATTACCAAAAGGTATTGATTTAGCTCACGATGGTCTGGTTTTGGAGTGGTAGGTTATTTGATAAATACAAATTTTCCCATCGCTGTCTCACTGCCATCACTATTGATTGCTAGCACAAAATAGACACCACTGTTCGGGCGACTACCATCGAAACGAACGCCACTCCAAGTGGCCTTAGATCCATTAGCTTTGGTTTGATAGACTACTTTACCCTGTAAATCTACAATTTTCACATCCGCATTATTGGCCAATCCCTCTATGGTGATGAACCCGTCGAATTTTGGAGGTACCGGATTCGGGTAAATTACCACTTTGTCAAATTGATCACTTCCGAATCCTGCATCATTACGGTAAGAGACAATTCCTTTGTCTGTACCCATGAAAATTTCACTAGTATTTGAAAGTTGACCAACAGTTCTTACACGATTTGAAATCAAGGGTGAATTTTCAATAGTAAAATGACGAATTACGCGTTGACCAAATTCATCGATACAGAAAACTCCATTATTAGTTGCCATCCACTTGCGATTTCCACCATCCACAAGAATATCATTTATGGTTTCTTCTCCCATTAAATATCCCACTGCACCATCTTGTTCAACAATAAATCGGTCTAATGTTATCCCGGAGAAAAAATCATAAGAACCGGTAAATACGTTTAATCCTTGGTTGGTACCAATCCAAACATAGCCATTTTTATCTGCGCATAGAGAAAGTACATCCGGTGTAATTAAACCTTCTGATTGACTCAGTTTTAAATATTCATCATCTAAGTCGGAATCAATATTTTTGCCTTCATGGAAAACTAAAATACCGCCATCGGTTAAGAGCATCCATTTCCTATCCTGGTCATCAATTACGAGTTTCTTAATATTGCTTTGTGACAACTTGAATTTATTCCAAATTCCGGTGGAACGGGTTAGTTTTAGCAAAGCAAATTCTTCGTTGTAATTGACAATCCATAAATTTCCTTTACTATCCTCGGCCATCCCTCCGATATGAATAAAGGAAGTGTCACCAATTCTTTTGAGAGGACTATTCGAATTATCGTAACGTTGGATGATTTCTTTGCCTTTGAATTCGAGAATCCCATTGGAATGTGTAGCTGCAAATAAATGGTTATCAATTTTACGGTGTAATGCAAAGGTAAAATCGTACATATTTTGGTTAAATGGAGATTCTAAGTTGCTTTTCCAACCATTTTCATCGTACAAATAAAACCCTGAATTATTGAATGCATTTCCAAAAGTGCTACTCACTCCACCGCCTGTAACTAAAAGTAAATTACCAGATTTACTCATATCAAAAACAGAAGCACGATCTGGGCCATTGGGCATAAACGAGTATTCGTTGTTACTTTCCTTCTTGATAACTCCTGGTCCAATTCCGGTACAGAACCAGTAATTATTATTAAACAAGGTTGCTGAACTAACAATATTAATAGAGGTAGTGGAGTACCCAAGATTATTGATACGAAAGATTTCTCCTTGTCGAACCACATGCAAAGAATTCCCAGTATTGAATATCCGAGCAATTTTTCTTTTGTCGGGACGTAAAATGTTGATATTCCCGCGATTGTATTTCCATACCAACGAGTCGGTTTCAAAGAAAACCGTATCGTTAAAGGAAGCTAAATTAGAACATCTGTTTCTTTTATAAGCCCAAGTCCAGCGATTGAAGTCGTTTAAATTTTCAATCCGATTCCAACGCGCTTTGCGTATTCCATTTTGTGTTGCAATAAATATACTGTCGTTGGATATACATGAGGAAAATACAGGTATTTCAGTTCCCATATCTCCAATTGAGGTGTAACTATCTCTAATTTCACCTTTGTTAAGATCGATAATTAACAATCCGAAATAAGTTGAAACTATGGCATCATTTTGGAAAAAGGAAACGTGAAGAATCTGTTTGTCACCTTGTAGGAGTTTGTTTTTGAATCCTGGGATATTGATGATTCTGGAGTCATTTATTAACAAATCGATATTGCCATCGCTATATCCGATGAAAAGGGTGTTTTTTTCTTGTGAGAATCCTAATGAGGTAACTTCTAGACCATTGAATCCATCTGTTTTCTTTAGCACCGTTGTTTCACCAAAATCATTGGTTCTCCAAAAACCATTTTCGGATGCTGAATAAACAAATCGGGTAGAAGCTTCACAGATTTGTGCATTTTTATAACTTAAGTGAGATCTCCAAGTTCCGGTTGGAATTTGTTGTTGGGATTGGGCACTGGTATTAGAAAGCAGTAATAATGATGTTAACGCCAAAAACATCCCACTAGCTGTAAACAAGTTAAATCGTTGTTGCAGCAATCTTTCTTGAAACGCCCTAAACATCCCACTAGAAGTAAACAAGTTAAATCGTTTTAGCTGCAATCTTTCATGAAACGCCAATATTATCCCCCGAAATAAGTAAAAAGATTTTCTGGAATTAAACCATGATTTAATTTGATTGAGATGAGAGCTCGGCATGTGTACCCAATATTTAAATTCCAAATGTTAAAAATTATAAATTGCTAAATCCCGTGAGGTTTAGTTAAATGTGTATCTTAATTCAATTCCAAAATCAGTTAATGACGTATAATACTGAGTCTGAATTTTCGGATCCATGATTACGCGATTGTAACGCAATGCCAAATTGATTTTCTGATTGACTTGATACGTTGCAGATGGACTGATGCGGATATTGGTCATACCTGCGGTGTAACGATTCACATTGACATCGATTTTGCGAATAACGGTAACGTTGTCGTTGATAGAAACTGCCAAATCAAATCGGAAATCGTTGGGCAAATAAATTTTACGTCCACGTCGTTTAATAGGTAAGGTTAATCCAGTTACTCGGTATCCTGCATTTAATTGGAACTCGTTTTGACGCATTTCAGTTAAATTGAAACTAGATGCAAACAGCTTTAAAATTCTCGAACGTTTGTATTCAAATCCCAATGTCCAGTTATTTTTGGTAGTAACATTTAATCCAGCTAAAGGATAGAAACCTTCGGAGATAGTGGCGTCCGCAATTTGGTATTTCGGAGTCAAATCTTTACCCATTTCCGGAGTTTCATCGGATTTGTACTTCAAGTTTTGTGTGTAATTACCGATAGTATAGGTTCCTTTGTAAGCGTGTTTGATGTTGATATTGGTGAAAATGTCGGATAAACCAGGGAGCTTGGATAATCCATTATAGTTGATATTCCAGTTCGGTAATGGAATTTTAGGGAATCCACTAATGTCGCCTCTTCCCACATCTCCGCCAGAATAGGCCATGTGGAATCCACCAATAATTACATCTTGAGCAGCTTTTGAATAGCCCATAGGGTATTTAGTAATGGTATCGATAATGGTTCCAGCTGCTCCTGCAAATCGGGGATCTACTCCCTGAAGTCGGGCTGCAACTGTGTAACGGTTGGCAATAAATGCATCGAAAACGGGATTCGGATGGTTTTCATTTTGATTGATGTCCTTGACAAAATGGGTTTGTACATAAATGCCTGAAACCGTGTAAGTACCATTTTGAGTTAACCCTTCATCCATCCATTTCAGTCCATCGTACTTGAATATACTTTGGGTTCCACGAACCTCATTTCTCAGGAAATCCAAGCGAATACGGAAATCCTTGAACGGTTCAATCGTGATATTTCCCGTAATATTTTGAGTGGAATTATTTCTGTAGAAATTGGCCTGACGGGTATCTTGTTTTAAAGCGCCTTGATTGGCTAATTTGAATCGAATTGATTCATCTTGCTGACCAAATGCGAATCCTAAACCGGGTTGTAAATGTTTGAAATTGTATCCAAAATAATCTGGACGGAAACCAAATCCGGGCAATTCAGTTCCTTGTTTCTGAGAAATATTGAAGTTGGCATTTTTGAACATCGTTAAGAAATCACCCACTAGTACAACGGCAGGGTGGGGTTTGTTACTCGAAGATTCTTTGCCTTTTTCAATTGCACTTGCAAATGCCTCTTCTTTGCCTTCTTTTTTCTCTGATTTAGGATCTTTTTTCTTTTTCTTGGGATTTCTGTAGTCCTTTAGGAAAGGAACTTGGTTATACAATTGACTGAAATTTAGCTGGGTTGTTAAATTAATGTCTTGACTGTTTTGTATATTATTACCTAAAGTAGCAAAAGCCGGAGGAGCTTGGCGCCACTCATAACTTCCATTGTATGTTGCATTGGCACTGATCCATTTTAATACACCAATCTTTTGGAATGGGAAAGTGTAAGAAGCATTTACGCTTTGGTAGAATCTCGAAGTTCTACCGAATCCCAAGAATTCAGAGAGAATGGAGTCTTGTTTTTCGGGGGAATTGATAGCTCCAAATGGTTCCTGAATACGGGCTTCAACATTCGCTGAGTAGTTTACGGTTAATGAACTTGCCAACGGAATCGACATATTGTAATTACGATTCAACGTGAAGTTTTTATCGTATAATCTGGGATTAATTTGAACAAAGTTATTGTTGTTTCGTGCTTGATTTTCACTGTACAAACGATTGATTTGGAGTTGTGAAGTGAAATTCGAAGGAATGAAATTGAAGTTAAAATCTCTCACTAAAGCTAGATTCTTATTTTTTATTTTCTTGAATGGTCGTATGAATTTAGTATTCATTCCATATGCATACCCAATAGTAGCTTGGGTTGTATTAATAAAATACTCCTCAATTTGTTGGTTTCTTCGATATTGACTTTGGTAGCTGTAACTACCATTAAAGTTCGAAACATTCCAAGGGCGTTTTTTTCCAGTTGTTGGATTGTTGATTTTGAAATTATTAACGTTGAAACTGAAAAGGGAGTTATAATCTTCTGCGGCTTTTCTAATTTGATTTCTCAGAGCCACATTTTGAATGCCTTCTAAATAAGGTCTCAATTCGATATCTGGATTTAGAGGATTAAACTTGGGTTGAATATAACTTTCAGACCACCCTAAATAAACAGGAATACTAACGCCTGTTTTTGCCGGGAAGAATTTTCCTAATTCTAAATTAGAAGCAATGTCATAGTTGTAGTTATTACTCAAGCTTCGTTGATTTAACTTTTTGTCTACATCCCCAAAACCTATTGTACGAATTGATCCAGCCATGTTGACTTGACCTAAGTCAGCTAATTGAGCTTGAACATTGGCTAAGGCTGCCCAACCACCGCCATTGGCAATATCTTTAACGCGTAATTCATTGGTCCAAACTTCGAAACATTTGGGCAACGGAGAATTGTTTTTCACTCCAACTAAAACTACTCGAATATTGGATAAATCAGGTAATCCCATAACGGTGATTTTACCTTTATCGAGCGGCTTGATATAAGGAGCGGTCATGGGCCAATTGGCATTTTGACGATCTAATTTCAAATTGAATAATTTGTCGAATTCCAAATCGATCATGTTTTCATCCGGCCAAACCAATTTATCTGCATTTGCAAGGTTCGTATTGACATAACCACGAGTCATTTTCAAGGGTACTTCGTACTCGTAATAGTTGCTCGTTAAGTCGGTTCCGAAACGAAGAATTACGGATACTTCGCCATCTTCAATTGTGTTTTGTGTTACTTCTTCGGCATGAACAAACAACTGCATTCTCTTGTAGTTACGAACATCGTAAGTTACCGTTTTAAATGCACCACGTGCATCGCCCGGTTGAAGATTACATGCAACTAACGACAAACTTTGTTCGTTTTCCAAAACGGTACCCAAAGACGCCATATTTTGAACGCGTACAATTCCGGGAGGTGTTACGTATGCTACGGGAGATCTCTTGCTATTTTCTTCTAAATTTACTGTACTTACAACGAATTTAGTTCCATCATTTGGGTCAGCTGGTACAATAACACCCGGGGTTTTCAAAGAGTTGGTGTATCTGCGCCAGTCCGCACGAACCATGTTGATGTAACCCATCCTTAGTACAGCGGAGTCGTTAAATCCAGTCATAACCATTCGCATAAAACGAATGCTCTTGAAATCTGAGATGTTACCTACTGCTTTTTCGAATTCACGAATGGGGATTTTGAATTGATACCATTTAATTTCCTTGTCTTTACCGTTTCTTAATTTAACTGTGTTGGTTACTACATCGGAAACATAGTTTTTACCAATGCTCAAGTCAGAACCACTTATTTTTATTCGATATTGGTAATAATCTTCGCTTTGATTCATGGTAAAATCTCGGTTGATATCTTCGAAATCGGGTTGGGTGGTAGAAGATTTCGGCATATCAGCATAAGCTCCAGTGAATCGATCAGGATTCGAGTTGCCTTGCATCCCTTGATAGCGTGAATAACGTTGAACGATATCAGCATCGATTTGAGTATAGTTTTCCTCGAGGTAATGAACAAAATTATCGTTGGATGGATCTAATAATGCTTTTTGATAAATCGGTGAATTTGAACCAAAGGTATTTTTTAATTTTTCGAGATAAACGGTGTCGTAGAACGCTTTTTCTTCTGCATCGCCCAAACCATCTAATCCTAAATCTTGTGTTTTTAACGTGGCAGGATTGTTGTCAAAAGCGAAGTTAATTTGTGGTCCGGTTGGAACAATCCCAAAGTCAGAGGTATCTGTTTCATTAGCAGTAGCTGCCGAGGTGGGTAATCCGTTTTCAAATGCTTTTCTTCGATCCGGTAAAATGTCTTCGCTTACGTTACCCAAATGCAACAATAATTCACCACTTAGAGCAGGATTATTCATCAATGGATCCATCATCCAAATCTCAATGTAATCAATATTTGCAGCTTCAAAGTCATTTTGATCAACACGTCGCATAATTCCAGCCCAACTCTTTCTTGGGTCTAGAAATTCACCGTTGGCGTTAATATCTTGATCGTTGGAATTGAAGTTATACATCCCTTTAACTTTGGGATTATAGGCTAAATCCAGCGTAGCTAAAATGGTTGGTGTTCCTTGTGGGAAGTTTCGTTCGGGGAATACTTCACGCTGATCAATTTGACGCATGTACGGATCACTTAAAATTTCGTCTACCCGATTTTTAATATTGTCGGGCATATCTAAGTCTCTGTAAAACAATTGATCAATGGTATAAAAACTCAGTTTCGCATGTTTGTTTAACCACGTAAATTTATCTGAGTTCGTAGTTTCAGGGAATAAATCCGGTTGTTTCTGAGGAACACTTGCCACTACCCAGTTATTCACCACTTTGAAATCGTTGGGCAATTCTGCATTTTCAAAATCTTCTAAATTTGAAACACCTCGTTGGTCCCCTTGTGATTTGTGATTATGTGGGATGATTTGAGCGAATTCAGCATAAGCCGTGATGTTCGATATTTCTTTTGTTTCTATAAAAGGAAGCTTATCGATCATTTTTGTTAAGAAGCGCGACTTAGAACTATAAGCTATATCTGCACCAAAAATAGTATTCAACAACGGTTCTTCATTAAAATTGGTTTTTGAAGTTAATGGACGCTCATACATGTGAAGCAAGGTACCTCCAATCAGTAGGTTTTTGCTGTATTTATGTTCAACTCGTCCGCCCAGCAATGTTTTCTGCTGAATATTGAAGAAACTTTGTCCGTCTGCTGAAGCACGAATTTCTGCTCCACCTTGTAAAAGACCTTGGTTAATAATCCGTACCCGACCCATTGCATAATCCACTTCATAATCCATACCTTCTTGTAATGGACGTCCGTTGGCAGTAACTCGTACAGATCCCCGCTGAAGGTTGGTCGTTCCCAAAAACAATTCAGCCCCGTTTGAACTCTTAAAGCTACCTTGAAGGAAAAATTTATTGTGTTTTACATCCTGTTGGGCGAGCCATTTGGTTGAGTCGTAAACCGCATTATAGCAATAATAATCTGCAAGATCCGTTCGAGATTCAAATTTGGTTCTTAGATACGACCCAAAAGGTTCTACCACAGGGAAAATGATTCGAGCCATTTTGGTTTGTATGGTGATGCCCTCGATCGCGTCGAAAATACCATCCGGTTTAGCTTCTTGTTGGCGATTCAACTTATCCAAACCCATAACACGAATCAAGGGATTTCCATTTGCTAAAGCAGGCAAATTTGCTTTACCTACGGGAATGAAATTATAATCGGCGCCTGAAGTATCGTCAGCGTAGATCACATTTAATTTGAAATCCTCCAGTGAAAGTGAATAGGTGTTCAAGCTGTAAATATTTTTCATCATCAAATCCCAAATTGGTAATCGGGTTCTGATGGTGTTTCCTTTCAGCATTTTTAAGAACAGTAATTTCTGATCGCCGGGGGGAACATCTCGGGAGAATTCTCCCACTTGATACGTTTCGCCCTGGTAGGTGTATTCAAAAGCTACGGCTAGAATTTCGTCGTTATTTAAGGGTTGTGTTAATGAAATATAACCCAATTGTGAATTCAAGGTAAACTCGGTGTTTTTCAATTGACGAGCGTAATTCAAAACGTCAAAATCCACGGTTTGTTCGAAATAGGGGAATAGGCGATACATTTCGTCTACAGAAGAACCTGTACCTCGAGCAGCATTGTTGTTCTGAATTTGACCAAAAATTGAGTTACTCGTATTATCGGGAGCTAAGTTGGCGCTACCTCCTAACTGATTTCGATAAGGTTTAGATTCCCCTAAATCCATAAATGCCAGGATATCTCTTGGCGTTTCAACGTTAGCAGAACGATTGGTGACCCAAACTTCAACTCGGTTTACAATAACACCAGATGCTACGATGGGAAGATTTTCTAACGATTTGTCGTAATTGTCTCTGAAAAATTGGGACAGGAAAAAATGTCGGTTTTGATCATAATTATCTGCCGAAATTTTAAATTCATTCATTTGAGCACCTCCCTTTAATACAGTTTCCGTGCTTTGACCCCGGTTTTGAGAAAACACGGTTTTAATCGTGGTTTTACCAAACTGCATGGTATTGGAGAATCCAAATAAATTGTTAGCGGGTTTAATTAATTGGGTAGGTAGGTTTAAGTTGACATTACCTACTTGCACATCTTTTAATATACCATCGGGTTTACCTTTCCAACCTAGATTGGTTTGATTGTCGAAATCAAACTGAGCTTCAGTATCGTAGTTGATGCCTAATTTTACGAATTCTCCGATATTACCGTTGGCAGATATTTGCAGTTGTTGATCAAAAACAGGAACAAAGTATTTTTGTTGACGCTTGCTGTAATTTGGATTGCGGTACTCATTGATGGTACCGCCTAATTTTACCATTGCGGATCCGGTTAATTGGAAATCTACAGCACCAGCGCCAAATATTTTGGAAATTGCAGGATTGTTTAAAACTGGTTTGATGTAATCGGTAACTCCACCTTTAGATATAGCTTGACCGTAATCAGTATTCTGTGATTTTGTGCGATTGTACTCGTTATTCTTTTCTTTGGTGATTTTTTGAAAATATTCCGTAACCCCTAAGTTTTCGCCGGTTGGATAAGATAATGAACCAACTTGTTTATACGCTTCATAACGATTGGTTTTGGGATTGTATTTCCATACTAAATTTAGCGGATCTTTTAAATCCACATTTGAAGAATAAGAATTATTCGGATCGTCGTTTCCAGATGGTTTTACTTTAAACGGTATTTTACCGGTAGTATCCGTCTGTGCGATAGCGATTCCGCTGATGGTATAAGCTAATAATAAAAGTAAACTGCGCGACATGCCTTTCTTGTTGCTGATTAACGAATTTCACGTTAAATTATTGGGTA